>CALGAA010000239.1 GCA_937952445.1 uncultured Bacteroidota bacterium
ATTACTGGTTTTGAACAGCTATTATTATGACTGAAATTTATTTTGGACAGGTGTGATTTCCGTACTTATTTGTCCGGATTTGTTTAGATATGATCTGAGCAGATGGTATTGTTTGGAAGCCACAAGGCTGAGAATTGGTTCTATCTTATCGGAGATGACCTGACGCCGAACGAGACCCCACTTAATGGTTATTAATCAAATGAAAGGGTTAAAAGGTGCATTCAAATGGAGAAAATGTTAGAATAATATTTTTTCACTGCTGGGAATTTTTAGAATAGTATAAAAGTGAAATTTTAAGGTCGAAGTACCTTATGAGACTGGGTTGTATAACAAACAGAAATTCAGTAAAATATATATGACGTAAAATACATAATTGACTATGAGTCAATAATGAAAGCAAGTTCTGAAAATACCCAAAATATGGGAGATGAGCATCAATATTCACGGGAATGTTTTAAAATCTTTTGAAATATTTTTGGAAATTCATGAATGGTTACTATTTTGGTCACGATCTAGAAATGTAATTTTATATATTATAATACTGGTGTAAGTGTTTCGAAAGGGAATTCCACTCGTACTTGTCTGATTAAATATTTCAATTTTTGGCTCATGATTAAACTCTGTATCACACATCGCAAAAACTCAAAAAAGTGCTTAATGCTTTTGTTAGGGGTTATTTGGTTAACGTTACCGTCGTTTTCCACTCCAACATCAATTGGCCTGGAACATACCGCCCCCCTGGATATAGAGGGCACGGTGACCGATTTGCAGGGGGAACCTCTGATCGGTGTGAATGTATTGGTTAAAGGAACTAATACAGGGACGTCTACCGATTATGACGGCAGTTTTTCTCTAACCGATGTAGCTGACAACGCCGTTCTCGTTTTTTCGTATATCGGTTACCAAACGCTGGAAGTCGATGTCGATGGCCAAAGTTTCCTCGAAGTCCGTATGGCCTCAGATGCGCAAATGCTGGATGAACTGGTGGTGGTGGGATACGGCACCGTCAAAAAAAGTGATTTGACCGGCTCGGTGGCGACCATTAGCGGTGAAACTTTCCGAGATCAGCCTCTTACCCAGGTGAGTGAAATGCTGTCGGGTACCGTTGCAGGCTTTTATTCCACCCAGGGAACGCGTGCAGCGGGCGGGGGATCACTGGAGATCCGCGGGCCCAATTCCCTGACTGCCTCCAGTACACCGATGATTGTTCTCGATGGTGTCATATACAATGGAAGCCTGGCAGATATCAACCCGTCCGATATTCAATCCATCGATATCCTTAAGGACGCCAGTTCTGCAGCCGTATACGGTGCACGTGCTGCTTCGGGAGTGGTAATCATAACCACCAAACAGGGCTCGACCGGGAAACCTGTTATACGGTTCAACGCCCGGGTAGGGACAGCCTCCCCCAGCAATAAATTTGAACCCTTTCAAGGGGAAGAGTATCTGACTTTTAGACGGGATGTTCTTCGGGCAATCACTCCAGGTTTTCCTTCCTATTATTTTGACGACCCAACTGATCTTCCTGATGGAGTATCGCTTGAAGAATGGCGTAATGCCAGTGATAATCCAAACGCAAATGACCTTGATGAGTACTTGAGTAGGCTCAATTTCTTCCAGGTTGAAAGTAAAAATTATAAAGAAGGGAATGTTGTCAATTGGTTTGATGAGGTCATGCAAACCGGCTTTAGACAAGATTATGATCTGAGTGTGTCAGGGGGTACAGAAAACTTGAAATATTACTGGTCACTGGGATATCAAAATAATGAGGGCATCATTCGCGGCGATCAATTTGGATCGATAAGGTCCAGACTCAACCTGGATTATACCATTTCTGAATGGTTGAACGTGGGCATCAATACCCAATTTGCCAATCGGGATGAATCATCTGTTTTGGCGAGTTTGGGAAGTATGTACAACATGAGCCCGTATGGAGATATCTTTGAAGAAAATGGTGATGTAAAATGGTATCCCAACGGATTTGCCGTGGCGAGTCCGCTGATCAATTACTATGGACAGGATCGATTGCGAAAGATCAATTCTCTGTTCACCAATCTATACGCCAATATCGGTCTGCCATTTGATATAAATTATCAAATATCATTTCAGCCACGGTTTCAATTTCTGAAAGATTATAACTTTTATTCGGATAAAACCCTTGCCGGGGGAAGCTCCCGAAGTGGTGGTTATGCAACAAGAGCCGAGAATTCGGATTATAGCTGGATTTTTGATCATATCTTAAGTTGGCAAAAAGCATTCGGGGATCATAATTTTGACGTCACCCTGCTCTATAGCGCCGAAAAGAACCAGTATTGGCGATCGTCTCTCGCCAATCAAACCTTTGTTCCCAATCAAAATCTCGGTTTCGGAGGGCTGGGATATGGAACCAATCCTTCTTTAGATTCGAACGATAGCGAAACTACGGGTGATGCAGCAATGGCCAGGTTGAATTATACCCTGTTGGACCGATATTTATTCACCTTTTCGGTTCGTCGGGATGGATATTCGGCTTTTGGAACGAGGTATCCACGGGCAACTTTCCCCGCTGCAGCTTTTGCATGGAAACTTTCCGATGAAGCCTTTTTCAATTCCAATTTTATCAACAGCATGAAATTGCGGTTGTCCTGGGGCGTCAACGGTAACAGGGAAATCGGAGCTTACTCGGCCTTAGCCCGATTGGCATCTGATATATACTACGATGGTTCGAGCGTGCACGTGGGAGTAACAAATAATACCCTGGCCAACAATAATCTGAGGTGGGAGAAGACAGCCTCGTTCAATGTTGGTTTGGACCTCGGAATGTGGAATGGCCGGATTGACATCAGTCTAGATGCCTATAAAATGAACACTACGGATTTGCTTCTCAACCGGCTGGTACCTGAAATTTCAGGTTTTTCAAGTGTGACAGCCAATCTGGGGGAACTCCAAAACATCGGAACTGATTTTAGCATTTCCTCTGTAAATATGGACCGGGAAGGGTTTCAGTGGAAATCCAATTTTGTCTTTAGTCTGAACCGAAATAAAATTCTGGAATTGTTCGGAGATGTCGGTACGTATACTCTGGAAGGGAAGACGATCACCGGTGAAGTTCCGGACTATACAAATGCATGGTTCCCGGGACATGCGATCGATCATGTGTGGGACTACAATATACTCGGAATCTGGCAGGAGCATGAGGCAGACGAAGCTGCAGAGTACAGACTGAAACCTGGTGACCTCAAATCCGAAGATGTCAACAACGATGGACAATACGATGCGCTCACAGATAAAAAATTTATTGGCCATTCCCGCCCACGGGTACGCATGGGGCTCCGAAATGAATTTACGATTTTCCGAAATTTGCAGGCGTCCGTATTTCTCCGGGCTGATCTGGGTCATATCCGGGCATTTAATCAGGGACTTCGTACCGGGGGGGTAGATACCTACGATCGTCGAAACACGTATAAAACCCCTTATTGGACCCCCTCCAATCCGATCAACGATTTCCCCAGCCTGACCAATACCATTGCGGTGTACGGTGGGGGTATCTCGTTTTATAAGCCAGCTTCCTTTGTACGGATACAGGATTTGACCCTTTCGTACAGTTTGCCAGGTGAATGGGCTGATCGGTTAATGGCACAAAATATCAGGTTTTACGGTTCGGTTCGCAACCTCTATAGTTTTGACAAATGGCCGGGTTGGGATCCTGAAACCCTGACCGATCCTTTGCCCCGGACGATTTCTTTTGGTGTGGATGTTACTCTGAAATAAGCTTAAATTTTATCGATCATGAAAAATCTCAATAAATATATCATTGTCTCGGTCTTGTTTTCCTGGATTCTTTTGTACAGCTGCAGTGAAGACTGGTTAAAACCAAAACCCAAATCATTTTTCACGCCCGAAAACGTCTACCATGAGCCCGAAGGTCTGGAAGCTATCCTGGTAACGCTTCGGAAAAGCCTCAAACGGGAACATACGGGCAATATGCATTGGTTCGCGTCAGAATTTGCGGCCTCTGATCTTGGGTCCCCATGGTCCCAGCTCGATTTTTTCAACCTGACTCCAAGCTCTTCGGTGTACTATCCTTTCCTGAGTATGTTTACCGATGTTTACAAGATCATTAAAAGTGCAAACATCATAATCTCCCGCATCGATGGTGTGGAATGGAATTCCCAGGAACATCGCGATCTCATTTTATCTGAAGCTCTTTTCCACAGAGCTTACTGGTATTACCGGTTAGTGCACAATTATGGAGATGTTCCATTTATCGGAGACGAAATCGATGAGGTGAGGTTGGATTTCCAAACACATAGCCGCGTGGCAATTCTCGACAAAATCCAGGAAGACCTGGAATATGCTACACAACATTTGCCCCCATCGGTCGGACCTGGCGGAATTTCCCGTTACGCTGCTCTGCATCTGTTGACCAAAGTATATATGGCGGATCTGGAATTTGATAAAGCCATACAAGCAGCCACTGAAGTTATCGATGGACCATTCGAGTTGATGAATGAAAGATTTGGTCAGGACGCGGGGGATAATAATCGAAATGTTATCTGGGATTTGCACCGACCACCTAATATAAATTTGCCCACCAATACGGAAACGATTCTGACTTTTGTCGATCGGTACGAAGGACCTCCTGAAGCACGGTCTGCAGGATTGTATACTATGCGACTGTACAACCCGCAATGGATGCAATCCCAGGTGAGAGACAGCGAAGGGAACCCGGGAATGGTCGCAGAAGGACCTCAATATGACTCATTGGGAAGGGGAAATTCCAACGTTCGATTGACTGCGAGTTATCAATACCACATCTGGAATTACAAAGGACAAACCTGGCGGAATACCACTGATTTACGTCGGGCAGATATCAACTGGGTCGATATTCATGAATTGAGGTATAACAACCCCGAATCGGTGGATTATGGGAAAGTAGTCAACAGCGATTATTTTGCCCAGCAAGTAGATACCTTTAAGCATTTGTACGCTATTCCACATTATATAATGTACGTGCCCATGGATGATGCCAACGCTACCCCGGTAGGCGGAAACGGTGATTGGTATTTGTTCCGCCTGGCTGGTACACACCTATTAAGAGCTGAAGCCCACTTTTGGAAAGGGAATCTTGCTGCTGCAGCCGAAGACCTCAATGTGGTTCGGAGCCGGGCCAATGCTCTCCCGGTGACACCCGAAGAAGTGGATATTGATTTTATTCTCGATGAACGTGCCCGGGAGCTGTTTGCAGAAGAACCTCGTCACAACGAATTGGTCCGGATATCGTACATCCTGGCTACCCAGCAGAAAGATGGATATTCTCTGGATAATTTTCACGAGAAAAACTTCTATTTCGATCGGGTCATGCGCTATAATAA
Source organism: uncultured Bacteroidota bacterium (assembly GCA_937952445.1). Taxonomy (GTDB): domain Bacteria; phylum Bacteroidota; class Bacteroidia; order Chitinophagales; family Saprospiraceae; genus Membranihabitans. The sequence continues at coordinate 5,355 of CALGAA010000239.1, forward strand.
AACATATGAGCAAAAAATCGAACTATTGGGAAATACGGCGAATATGGCTCCATTCCATGTACTGTGGCCAATCCCTGAATCGATCATTACAGCGAATACCCTGGCGACCATCAATCAGAACAAAGGGTATGATGGTGCAGAAAATAATGTGCCTCCCTTGGAAAATATCGAATAAGCTCAAAACTGATATGAAATTCAATCCCATCCAGGGAAGTATGTGTTCTGAAGGGAAAGAATGCGCCTGAGACGTTTGCGTGAATACGAATTTCGATAGCTTGCGCGAACGGCAGGCGCAGTTCATTAGGAGATTCGCCTTTCCCCCGTACAATATTGAAAATCTTTTCGACAAGGATTACGTTTGTGCAGATCTGTAAAATTATGTCTAATTTACACGGCAGATGAAACGGTGACTTCCATTCAATAATCTAATAAAAGGCATTCGTTTTGTCAATGAACCATAACCTGTAATCGCCCATGTTATTAGACTCTTTACTCGTTCATCCCGACACACATGAACCTCTCAGAGTGGACTGGGAACATCGGAATATACACGGGAATTTGAATGGCAGTTACAGGAGTGGATTTTATGAAAACGTTCCGTATGTACTTCCCTTCTCAACCTCGGAAATTCCCACACCGGACATCCACCATCGGTCAGGATCAACATTTAACTATCCCGATCATTATGAGCAGGATGCGGAAACTTTTGATTATTTCGAGGCCATTCCTGGTAAAGTGGACCGGGAAGAAAGGAATCGGCTCAATCAGATGATCATCAATCGAATACCCGAGCATGCGAACACCATTTTGGATGTGGGATGTGGAAACGCCTGGCTGGCCCGGGAAAAAGTTGATGAACGAACCAGAGTTTTATCCATGGATATTTCCAGCCGAAATCCTATCCAGGCGTTGAAACGCGTACCCCATTTTAACCACGAAGCGCTCATTGCAGATGTTTTTCATTTACCTCTGAGGATGAATTCGTTCGACTGCGTGGTAGCCTCTGAAATTATGGAACACGTGCCCGATCCACGGTTGTTTATTTCAAAATTGTTGGATGTGGTGCGTCCCGGGGGAAAGTTGATTATCACGACCCCGTACAATGAACAAATTCAGTACCACCTGTGCATCCACTGCAATCGCCCTACCCCGGCCCATGCACATCTGCATTCTTTCCATGAAAAGAATGTGGCGGCGTTGATCCCGGAATCAGTTACCGAATCGACCCTTCATGCGTTTTCACATAAATATCTGAACAAGTCTCGGCTGTACGTGATGATTCAGGGCTTTCCGTTTTGGCTCTGGAAATCCATCGATCGAATGGCGAACAAAGCCTGGCGTCATCCCATGCGATTGATGGTGGAAATTGTAAAATAAAGAGATGAAGATTCTCCTGCTGGGAAAAAAAACCACCGAAAATCGTTCTAAAATCCGGCCATACCCGTTCTGTGTTTGTGTCAGGTCATGCTGGCGGAGAATAATTGGCCCTCCTCTAGACAATCTGCCAATGTTTGATACACTCCGATTATTCGATCGTTCGTAAAATCATTTCCGAGCGATTGAGCGATCCGTGCGGAAAGGCTGCCCTTTTCCAGAATATGTTCCAGGACAACCTGGTTTTGGTAAGACAACCGATCTCCCACCTTTTGAAATAAACCTTCCCACAGATCGTGGAAAGTGACCGGTTTTGGATTTTCCATGCCAAAATACTGACCATATTGACCGTAAGGGATTCGCCCCTGCTCTGCATTCCGGATGGATTCAGACAAAATGCAATACAAATCATTTTCATGCCACTGGGCTTGTACATCATAATCTGACCATTCCTCGTAAACCAGGGATTTCAATACCTCGACGACCAGGGATATAATTCCCAGGTCAGCCTTCGGGCATTCCTGGATATCCATTACCCTGATTTCAATCGCGCCCCGGTCAAATCGCGCGATAGCCCCTCTGGAATTTACAAAGTGGTGATCGAGAATATGTTGCTCATCGAAAGGCGACAGGGCGGTGTTGATGGGGTCGAAAATACGAATCTGATATTCCTCCTGGCTTCGTACATATTCCGGAATGACCTTGCCGGTAATGATGGGTATTTCACGCTGATTGAATTGATAAAAATGCATCCGGCTATCTTTGTACCCGGTGTATTTCCCATTCAGGATGGGCGAACTGGCGCATAGAGCCGGCAAGGCGGGGAGGATCAACCGAATCGCTGTATGCAACCGGTCAAACTCTGTGTCGTCAAAAAATGGTAAATTGAGATGCGTACTTTGGACATTGCTCCATCCATGGCCTCTGCAATCAAAAATTCGATTGTACAATTCGTAAATTTCATGTTGGTCGTGGGGCCAAATCCGGGTTTCCGTGAACGGATCCATCATCGGATGGCAAGCAGAAGGCAGAAGCAGGCAACCCTCCTGGTTGAGTATTCGGTTGATTTGCTGGACGTTTTTTTGAAACTCAGATTCCAGACCGGCGAGGACAGGTTCGGGGGAGGTGGTTTTCAATTCCACCACATGGGAAACAAGTTCATTGCTCCATGAAATTTTTCCATTGGCGTATCCTTCCGGCGAATCGTTTTGCCGGATGAAAATCTGGTCCGCAACAGGGGCGATTTGGAGAAGATGCCGGTGGGTGATCATGTACTCCAGCTCAACACCAAAAACATCAAATAAGTGGAATTTTTTCATGCGATGCGGTCGATCCGTTTCTTAAAAGCCTGGATGATTTTCTGATAAATTCGGTTTCCATAGTACCCGTCTTCCACCCCCTCATCGATATTGGGGTTGTCATTGATTTCAATGACGAGCGGTTTTCCATTAACCACCTTAATATCAATGCCGTACAATCCTTCTCCCATTATTTTGGTGGCTTTAATCGCGGCTTTAATAACACTGGCCGGTACTTCCTCGATAGCCATACAATCCACCCAACCATCCTTATCCATTTTTTTGCGGGCTTCCCAGTTGTATATTTGCCAATGTCCCCGTGCCATATAGTACCGGCAGGCAAAAATGGGTTCAAGATCCAGAACTCCCACCCTCCAGTCATAGTCAGACGGGGTATATTCCTGGGCTATGACCAATTCGGAGTGTTCCAGCATTTCTTCGATTACCTTTTGATAAGATTCTTTGTCATTGGCCTTTTTGACCCCAAACGAAAAGGTCGAATCCGGGGATTTGAGCACAACGGGCAAGCCGAGTGATTCGATGACATCGTTCACATTGGCATTGTGCACAATCATGGTTTTGGGCGTTTCGATCCCTGCGTTAACCAGAGCCTCTGCCAGATAAACTTTGTTGCAACACCGCAAAATGGCGGATGGATAATCGACCAGGGCCAGACCTTCTTGTTCTGCTTTTCGGGCAAAGGCATAGGCCGGATTGTTGACGTCGGTACTCATTCGGATAAACAATGCATCAAACGCTGAAAGTCGGGAAAGATCCCCCTCCCGAACCAATTCTACCCGAAAATTCAGTTTTTCAGCAGCTTCCGTAAATTTTTTCAACGCCTTGCTGTTACTCGGTGGTGCCGGGTCATTCTCCTGGATTAAAATTGCCAGATCATGAGCTTGGGTATTGTGTCGACAGGTCGGATAGCGTTTTCGGGCGAAGTATTGTCGCGTGAATTCCTGAAGAAGATCGTGGTGTTCGTCCGGAATTTCTGCGACCGAAATCGCTGAAATCGTATCAATGGTCCACCGGTTGGAGTATTGAAAATTGACACGCATCAGGGGGATTTGGAAAAAACGGTGGAAAACGACACACAGCTCCCGGTATTTTTTAGCCACGTTCTGGCCAAAGTAAATGCTTAGGGTAAATTGCCGGGATTTTATGTCCCGCAGACTTCGCTGAATCAATTCATCGAATTCCTCAGAAACCATCCGGACCAGATTAAGATTTTTAAAGTCGACCAAGTGTTTCACCGTTGGAAGAACAACATGGCCACGGGCTTCCGCGAGAAGCGATACATAATACCCTTTGGACTGATATGTGAAATTCTGGCACAAATTAAATATTCGTGCCTTATGAGCAGTCGAGTACGCAGGAGCTGTCAAATAATCATCCGCCGATATAACCTCCACATTGTCAGGAAGTGAAGTCCAGGTGTCGGGCTGATCTACTACGATGTATTTTTTCATTGAACTTTTATGCTTACGGTCATTTGAGACCTGTACTCAAATGCTGGAATTTGAAAAAAGGATACGTAATCCTGCTCTGGCCAACACAAGGGTGTTGGAAAAGTCAGAATTGATTTTGTCATCCCCCGGACATTCCCTATTTCACCCATGCTTACCTTCGATCGTTCCAAACAGTTTGAGTATAATCATCCTTGCGATAATCACGAAGAAGAAAAATAAATTCCCCAACGTGGAAATAAATTTTTGTCCGGGGGGAACTGTCCCATTTTTCCGGTTTTCAAGGTGTAATTTTTGATTTAAATCCCACCGCATTTACAGGACTCTGACGAAAATATGGTACTTTAGATCGCTGTTCTGCGACATTCAAAAACCTACAAAAAGGAAGATTTAATTAAAGTGAATCCATCCCGGGGAAGGAGATTGGGTGTAGAGGACCAATGGTTATCGACTTAAAATGAATCGCAATGGATTACCTTATTTCTTCAATCCGAAAACCGGGTAAACTTTCATGCCTACTATCGTCGGTCTTATTCCTGTGTTGTTTTTCTAATCAACTTCAGTCACAGGACCAAAAAATGAATGTTTTGTTCATCATCTCAGATGACCTCACTACTACCGCCCTGTCGTGTTATGAAAATACACAGTGTAATACGCCAAGTATCGATCAACTTGCTTCTGAAGGGACCCGATTTAGTCGGGCCTACTGCCAATTTCCCGTTTGTGGCCCATCCCGGGCTTCGATGATGTTTGGTTTTTACCCTACCGCCACTGAAACCTATGGTTATGTCAGCGGTAGAGAGAACGTCGGCCCGGATCATCAATCCTGGGCTGAGTTTTTTAAAGACAACGGTTATTTCACTGCCCGTGTCGGAAAAATATTTCATATGGGATCCGTGGACATCATGCTGGGCCGAAACGGGCAGGACGATTCCCTGTCATGGTCAGAGCGGTACAATAGCCCGGCTCCGGAGGTTCATTCGAGAGGGGAAAGCGAACTGGTACAGAAAAATCCATACGGACTTAAGCCAATTCCGCAAGATAAATGCACGAATGGAAAAAATTTGATGAACATCGTAAAAACGGTGGAGGATGAAGTCCAGACAGATGCCCTGACGGCTGATAAGACTGTA
>CALGAA010000240.1 GCA_937952445.1 uncultured Bacteroidota bacterium
AACAACCTTTGAACAGCCGCCTGAGGTCCGCTGTATTCCGTTCCTGCCATGGGATGGGTCGGTAAAAATCTTCCGCGATTCGGATGGCCCTGTGCACTTTCTACGATGTCTTGCTTGGTACTTCCTACATCTATGACAATTTCTTGTTGAATACGATCCCACACGCGAGGCAGCATACCACTGATCGTCTGAACCGGAACAGCCAGAATCACCACATTGGATCGATCCACGAGGTCTTCCAGGCTTATACATTTTTCGTCGATGATGGACTTTTGCAGCGCGATTTCCATGTGCTCTTCCGTCTGATCATACCCCAGAACCGTAGTGGCGTACCCACATTCTCTGAGTGCCAATCCCATCGACCCGCCGATCAATCCCAATCCTGCTATTCCAACATTCATAACATCTCCTTTTTGGCGTGAATCAATTGCCTTATTCTGGAACGTGCTTCCTCCAGCACCTCCGCACTCATGCACACGGATATTCGGATAAAATCGTTCCCCTGAGATCCGAAAATACCACCGGGGGTGATAAATACGTCTGCCTCATACAGCATTTCGTCACTGAGTGCATAACCATCAGCATACTCGCCGGATACACGGCCCCAGGCAAACAAACCTGCTTGATTTTCATCGTACTGACATCCCAATTCGTCCAGGATCTGGTACGCGATTTTTTTCCGCTCCCGGTACATCGCATTCAAATCCTCGTACCATTGATCATCAAGGCCCAGAGCTGCAACTGCCGCCATTTGGACCGGCCGAAACATTCCTGAATCCATATTGGATTTGAACTTAATGATCTGGGACAAAAATTTCTCATCGCCCACAATGGCGCCTATTCGCCACCCCGCCATATTGTGCGACTTACTCAGCGAATTCAACTCCAGGCAACAATCCCACGCCCCTTCCACAGAAAAAACAGTTTGCGGTTCCGGGTTAAGGATAAAATTGTAGGGGTTGTCATGGCAGATCAAAATTTCATTACGCCGACCAAAAGCCGCCAATTCCCGCCAAAAATCTGCATGAGGTCTGGCCCCTGTAGGCATATGGGGATAATTGACCCACATCAACCGGACTTTTGACAAATCCTCCTGTTCCAGTCGAACCAGATCCGGTAACCAGCCCCGGGATTCTTCCAGGGTGTATAACCGGCTAACCCCTCCCGCCAGGGCTGTAGCAGATTGATAAGTAGGGTATCCGGGATTGGGCACCAGAGCTTCATCCCCCGGATTGAGAAACGACATGCTGATGTGCATAATGCCCTCTTTCGAGCCAATCAAGGGAAGAACCTGCTGATCTGCATCGATTCGGACTCCGAATTTGGCATCGTACCACGCGCTGTATGCCTTACGCAATTCCGGTATTCCGTAATAACTCTGATAACCATGACCATCATCCCTGGCGGCTTCCGTACACAAGACTTCCCTCACTTTGGAGTGAGGAGGTTGGTCCGGACTTCCAATCCCCAGGTTGATGATCGGCTTCCCTTCCTGCTTAAGCCGGGCAATCTCTTTTAGCTTGGCGGAAAAATAATACTCCCGCACGTCGGATATCCGTTCAGATGGTCTAACCTTCATAGTGTTCACCTTCTTTGTATTTACCCAATACCCGCACTCCACGGGCATGGTCTGAAAATTCTTCAATAATTTCATCCAACCGCCCCGGATCCCCAAGCACAAAATCAGCAAAAAACAAGTATTGCCAGGGTTCTCCCAGAATGGGTACGCTTTGTATTTTGGTCAGGTTACATTGGTTAAGAGACAAATTCTCCAGCGCTTTGTACAGGCTGCCAATCGCATGCGACACCCGAAATGAGATCGAAATTTTATTAAAATCTTCGGCGTGCATATGGTCATCCAACACCAAAAACCGGGTATAATTTTGCTTGTTCGTTTCAATACTCGCTGCCAGAGTGGTCAGATTGTACATTTCACCCGCCATGGAACTGGCGATGGCTCCAATGTGAGCGTCGCCATTCCGCGATATTTCATATGCTGATTCGGCTGTGTCATAAGTCGACACCAACTGGATGTGCGGATAACCAGCGAAAAATTCCTCGCATTGTGCCAGAGCAATCGGATGGGAATGGACCTCCTTCAAATCCTCAATCCGTGTTCCCGGGATCGCCAGAAGATTCTGTCTGATCCGTAGATAGGTTTCGCCCACGATCAACACGTTGGAATTCTGGATCAGCGAATAATTTCGCAGCAGGCTCCCCGCAATGCTGTTTTCGATGGCCATCATTCCATAATCGATTTCCCCATTGTTCTCCACGTCCTCGATCACCTCGTCGAAGGTATGCCGACCGACCACATCGACCGGGCTCCCCTCATAATTACGGGCAGCAATGTGGTGAAATGCACCGGGGAATCCTTGTATTGAAATCTTTTTCATCTATTCTTTTCACAAAGTCGGGTAAAAAAAAAGGTCCCAAATGGGACCTGATTTATAATTTTACTTACGCAATTAACATCAGATCCCCTTTTGATCCTCAAAGAAGAAGTAATAAAAGAAGAAATCTGTATGACTGCGTTTCATTTTTTTGATCATTTTACTCTGCAAATCTACAGATTATTTACTGAACTATGAAAAAAATTTCACCCGTCAACACAGAGTAAAAGGGAAATCTCCCCCAAACACCTGGAATATTTTTCTTCACAGCTCAATTTTAATGCGTGATTTAGAAAATTACACTATTATATAGCGCAATAAAAGATAAAAATTCTTTGCAAAACCAATGAAAGAATCATTCGTTGGAACCTCATATGGCGTCTTTGTCCTTTCCCGTTTGGGCCTATTGTGTTACATTTGTCTGTTCATTGTGGATTTTATTCATCCTTTATTATGATTCTGAACTCGTAAAGCAATGTATTGTAGAACCTTATTTTTTGTATGTATGACCATGATAATGAGCTCTGGATATATCAGGGCACAAAAGGAAATCAAACTGGAAGATATCTGGGCGAATAACGTTTTTTCAGCCCGGTCCATCCCCGGATTCAACTTCATGCAAGATGGCAGGCATTATACATTGAGGGAACAAAATAAGATCGTGGCTTACGACATCACCACCGGTGCACAAACCCAAACCCTTTTTGATCCGGACAATCTGGCTCCGGGATATGCTTTCGAAGGGAACCTGGCAACCTATACGTTCTCGGCCGATGAGAGCATGATTCTCCTATCCACAAACTTCAAACCGATCTACCGGCGATCCTACCTGGCGGACTTTTACATTTATCACAGAGATACAAAGCAACTATCCAGGCTTTACTCCGGCGGTCAAATTATGAATGCACATTTTTCACCGGATGGAAAAAAGGTGGGATTCGTCTTTGAAAACAATCTCTTTTACAAAGATTTACAATCCGGAGAAATTACCCAAATCACGCGCGATGGTGAAAAAAACGAGATCATCCACGGAGCAGCGGATTGGGTGTACGAAGAAGAATTCGCGATTACCCGAACGTTTGAGTGGTCCCCGGACAGCCGACATATCGCCTGGATCCGGTTTGATGAACGGGCCGTTCCGGAGTTTACCATGACCAATTACACGAATGGATTTTACCCGGAGTATGTCACTTTCAAATACCCGAAAGTGGGCGAAACCAATTCAACCGTTTCCGTTCATTTGTACGATACGCAAGAACCCGGAATCCGAAACGTGGATATTTTAACTTCCGAGACCGACCTGTATATCCCCCGGATAAGATGGACCTCGAATCCCGATCACCTCGCTGTTTATGTACTCAACAGGCATCAAAATCATTTGAAACTGCTGCAGGTCGAGGCTTCGACCAACAAGACCTCGTTGCTCATGGAGGAAGTGAATCCTTACTACCTGGATATTACGGACGATTTGGTGTTTCTGGATCATGACCGTGGATTTCTCTGGACGAGTGAAAAAGGGGGACAGAATCAGATCTACGCTTACGATTTTGAAGGGAATAGAAGGAGGTTGACCAACGATCGGCACGAGGTGACCGCGGTGTATGGATATGATTCGGAAAATCAAACCATTTATTACCAGGCTACCGATGATTCTCCGCTTCGACGTGCTCTTTATTCGGTTGATCTCGACGGAAACACCAAAAAATTGACTAGTAAAAACCTTGAAGGGTGGAATAGCGCCAAATTCAGCACCACCTACGATTATTATGTCCTGACGCACTCGACCGCCGACACACCCCCCGTTTTTGCGGTATACAACCGACAGGGGAACAAAATCAGGGACGTTGAAACCAATCAGATCCTGCAGCATCGTATTAAAGAATACCGATTTCAACCTAAAGAATTTTTCACTTTTCAAAATAAGGAGGGGACCACACTCAACGGCTATATGATTAAACCACCTCATTTTGATCAAACAAAAACCTACCCGGTGTTTATGTTTTTATACGGTGGTCCGGGCAGCCAGCAAGTGGTAGATAGCTGGCAGGATCGATACCTGGCGTGGTTTCAAATGTTAACGCAAAAGGGATACATCATTGCTTGCGTGGACAACCGGGGTACCGGTGGAAGGGGCGAGGAATTTAAGAAAAAGACCTATTTGAAATTGGGTGAAATGGAAACGGCCGACCAAATCGATGCGGCCAAATACCTGGGATCCTTGCCGTATGTCGATGCGGACCGAATTGGTGTATTTGGATGGAGCTATGGCGGGTATATGTCAACCAACCTGATTCTGCATGGTAATGAGGTATTTTCAATGGCCGTCGCTGTAGCACCCGTGACCAATTGGCGGTGGTACGATACCATTTATACCGAGCGATACATGAGAACGGTCAAAGAAAACGAACAGGGTTACCACGATTACTCCCCGGTATATTTTGCTCACAAACTAAAAGGTCGTTATCTTCTCGTCCACGGGATGTCCGACGACAATGTCCATTTCCAACATACCGCTGAAATGGCGAGGGCTTTGATCGATGCCGGAAAAACGTTTGATACGATGTATTATCCAAACGATAACCATGCGATCGGGACGCCGGCTTCCAAACTCCATCTCTTTCGCTTGATTACTGAATTTATCAAAGAAAGTTTATAATGGCCAGGGCGAACACCATTCAGATAACCAACCGGAAAGCGAAGTTCGAATACGAATTTATCGAAGAATATACCGCTGGTATCGAATTGCACGGACCTGAGGTGAAATCAATCCGGGCCGGTAAAGCCAATCTGGCCGATGCGTTTTGTTATTTTAAAAAGGGTGAGCTCTACGTCAAAAATTTTCACATTGCGGAATACAAATACAACACCATCCAGGATCTCCACCCGACCCGGGAGCGTAAACTACTTCTCAAAAAACGAGAACTACGGAAACTTCATAAGGGGGTAAAGGAAAAGGGGCTCACCATCGTGCCGTACAAGGTTTTTATAAATGACAAGGGATGGATCAAACTGAGAATTGCCCTCGCACAGGGTAAAAAAGTACACGACAAACGACAATCCATCAAGGAACGGGAGAGTAAGCGGGAGATGGATCGGGCGAAGCGGAGCAGGGTTTGAGATTTCGGATTCGCAAGCCAGAGGCAGCCATGCAGGGAGGGGATAGCCTGCCTATCTCAAGTTCCTATAAATGACCTTGTAGATGCTACATGTGAAAAATAAAATGG
>CALGAA010000241.1 GCA_937952445.1 uncultured Bacteroidota bacterium
TATATCAAAAAAGGTTTGAATCCGGCGCTCCATCTTCAGGCCCTCATCCAGATCAGATTGGATCGTTTCGTACCACCGCTGCGTGGCATTGGGATGGAGGCACGCCAAATTGGAATACGAACCCCGAGCTACCCCTTCTTTAAACCCCGTCGCCAATCGGTGTCCTGGCACAAAAATGGCCAGTTCATTGTCCAAAATTCGCATCTCCTTGTACCATTCCGCATCCCCGGCACCTGTTTTAACCCCTATAATCGCCGGATATTTTTCGGATAAAAATTTTAAGTCGGACGGGGTCAACGGCGTCTTGGCATGCCCGGGATTATATATTACGATGGGGACGGGATCGGCGGCTTCCACAATTTGATCAAAGAAAGCCCGGACTTCTTCCATACTAAGCTTCATCCAGTCGGGAAGAATTACCTGAAACGCCTGGGGCATCAAGGATTTCGTCCGCTGGATTCTTTCCAAAGATACCACAGGACTCATATGGCTCGCTCCAATTTGGAAAGGCCGATTGAAACGGTGGCAGTTTGTCGCTAAAATGTCGTGAATGCGGTCAAATTCAGCTTCGGTTTGATTGTAAAATTCTGCGGCAGTTCCATTGGAATACAAACCCTGAACAGATGTGGAGGTCAGATATTCAATTTCTTCTTCAAGTGCATTATAATTAATCGTATTGTCCTGGTTGATGGGAAGCTGGATGGAACACCATATCCCTTGAAGGTTTTGCCTCGTCAAGGGAGTCATCTTTTGTGTTCTCATTTCCATGGAATGTGCATTTCAGATTTCTAAGACGAAAAAAGTTCGTTGGGACGATCCCACTGGATCCGGGCCACCCACACACTGCCGTCACTTCCGTATTCCTGCACTTTCGGGCTGTACATGTTTTCGCCTACGGTGACCCAGGTTTCTTCCGGGCTTACATCACAGACCCCAAAATTACCGAGTGCTGCTCCCTTATTGGGAATAAGGATTCGCTCTGTTTCCCGGATTACGTGCAACTTCTTCGGATCTACCTGAGCGATAAATAACGGTGCCCTGTTGCGGGCGACGTGATCGTTATTCGCTCCTTTGCGGGTGTATACCAAAAAGAGCCCCCCATGATGGGTCACCCAATGCTGCTGGGTATTGTGCGTCCCCAGATCGCTACCATCATCAAATATCCAATTGCGGAGTGGTTCGTAATTCAATCCATCCACACTACGGGTTACAAACGAGGTTCGGTCATTCCGGATCGTCAGGTAATACCTTCCATCGAACGATGCTAACGAAGGTTCGTGGAGACCACGGGTATCATCATCGATCTGAAATTCAGTACCGTGTTCCAGGTATGTCAATTCTTCCCCATTGAAGTGGCACCGCAAAACCGTTACCTGCGAACTGGAATTGGGAGGTGAAAAATAAATGGGCAACAAGATATAGCCATTGTGTAAGTCAAACCGCTGTACGCTGCCAGCGCCTGCATTTCGGAATTTATCTCCCTGAGGCATTTTCAATTTTTTCCAGTCCGACCAGGTATTCGAGGACGGATTAAATATTGCGTAGGTCGTATCTCTGGGGCGGACAGCTCGTAGTTTCCAATCCGGCGTATACACCACCGTATGACCTATCCCAAGCAATTTTCCGGAAGATACGTGATATTGGGGCCAAAAGTCACTGGTCACTTCGGGACTGCGCTCCCCGTCGATCATCACCCAATGCGGTTTAAGATTTTCAAGGGGATAAGGCTCAGTCCAGGTTTTTCCCAGATCATTGGAATGCAGTCCAAACATTTGTTTGAAAATATCACTACTGGTTACCTCGTGCGTATTCATGGTCATCACCGTCCGCGGTACGCCATTTTTACCGACCCCTGGTACGATCCCGACCCTGGAATGAATCCAGCATTGTTCTCCGTTGTATAGTCTGGTCGGAATGTCGGTTTTGATCGAATACCCTGGAGTTCGTTTCCCCAGGGATGAAATCACTCCACCGCACGAGCTCATTTCTGCCAATGCAACGCCAGCTATGATCGATGACTTCAAAAATTGTCTGCGATTGTTCATACGTGTTGAATTTACCGAATAATTATTGATATTTTCATGTCTGACAAGCCCCTAAACTTTCCTATCTGGTGTCTTAAAAGGTTTTATTTCACGTTTAAAACCAGTTTTTAAAAAGGCTCTCATTATTCAAATCGCTCAATCTCAGCGATATTGCCCGGCGCTACAATTCGTTCACAGGAATTTTGGCTAAATAAATATTGGATTGTCCTTCATGACTCGAGTAATAGGACACCCATAAAAAACCGTCGTGAAAAAGCATCCCCGGGTAGCTGTTGTCCCCACCGCTCGGCAGCTCAATAGTTTTTCGCACCTCACCACGTAAATTGGTCACTTTGAGGTGTGTTTTTCGCTCTCCTGCGTAATTACGGGTGCCGATAACGAGTTCAGAATCATTAAGAAATAAAAAATTTGGTCCTCCCAGTTGGAAATCGAGTTTGGAATACCCCCAGTCCTTATACGGCGGTGTGCTTCTTGCCAACAGCCCCATCTTATCTCCTGCTTCCCTCCGAATCAAAACATACATTTCTTCATTTTTCCCGATTCGGACGGTCGCTTCGTTTGGCTGACCATCCACTGGCAACTGCGATACTTTTTCAAATCGCTTCCCATCACGTGTTTGGGTCAGATACAATTCCCACCGGTCCTTATTTTTGGTCTGGTAATCCATTCCGTACCCGATTCCATTTTCCCAGATCACCCGCCAAATCCAGCTTTCCCGGCTGATCGGATCATCTGTTTCCACCTTTACAGGATCAGAAAATTTCCTTCCCCGTTTGTTTGAAAACGAAACGTGCGGAATCCTGTCCAACAACGTATTGCCATCGTATATTGAACCCCCGATGATGACCATAATCCGGCCTTGCGGGTCGATGGACAATTTCGGATCTCGCAGGTCTATTCCTTCTTGCTCAAGGAGAGCAACCGACTTCCATTTTTTACCATCTTTCGATCTCAGGATACGGATCTTCCCATCCTGACCACCAACATGGGCGTTTCCAATGCGGAAAGAACAATAAAAATACCCGTTGAATCGAATAAGATCCGTAAATGCACTGTATTCGTCCGCGTCGCTATAAATCAAGGTAGACGGGTATTTGACCACCTCTTCCGAAGCGGTCTGGGCTTTTACAAGAAAGGTTGTGAAGATCAGGAAAAATAAGAACTGAAATTTCATTTATTCATCTGTTTTGCTGTACTTAATAGGGTTGAAGAAAATCATCACGGTTTAAAATTCTGGCTTGAGGTAATCCAGATACCCCCATTTAAATCCTTCCACGCTGCGATACGTATGATCCGGATAGACTTGATTAATGGAATCCATTTCAGCTGTCAAAAGCTCTAATTTTTTTTGATCCAACAACGGATCATTGGTTTCTTCTCTCCACCGGAACAATTCATTAATCATCATTTGCAGCGTATCGGCATATTCCGGAAGATGCGATAAATTATTGAATTCCCCCGGATCATTCCGGAGGTCATAAAGTTCATACTCCGGCGGATTTTTCCACAACGCATAGGCTCGACGCACCTCATCAGACGACGCCTCTATTTCTTCCTGATTGGATCCGGATTTAAAATCGGGTTTGGTGTAAGCGTGATATGCAGGAAATTCTGACCGCCCCACATCAATGTTGTGGATGAGTTTAAAAGAATGATTTCGGATGCTTCGGCGTGGAAAATAGAAAACGGGCGATGATCCCTCCCCCTCAGCTGCCAAATAGCTTCTCCATTCCTGGTTTGGATTATCCAACAACCCGATTAAAGATTTTCCAGGTAAAAAGTCAGGTTTCTCTATTCCGGCAATTTCCATCACGGTAGGCAAAATATCCACCACCGAAATCAGTTCATCCCGCACCTCGTTTTGAACGGGATATCGATCCGGCCAATGAACGATAAACGGTACTTTCAATCCCCCTTCATAGTTGGTCAGCTTTCCACGACTAAACTGGGCGCCGTGGTCGCTCAGATAAATTACAACAGTGTTGGATAGATCACCCAGACTGTCCAGAAGCATCCCGATGGATTCATCGAGCCGGTTCATACAATTGTAATACCGCTCGGTTTCGTCAAAAAGCCTCTCGCTGTTTACCCCGACAAAGGAAAGAGTGGAATTAATCCGGTTGCGGTCCACTTTGACCGTAGGTAGACCTTCGACATCGTTCTGGAATGGGAGATGAGCATCCGGATAATTAACCATCATAAAGTAGGGCTTATCCCCGATCGAACTGGTAAACTCAACGGCTTTAGCGGCGTACTGATCCATTTTTTCTTTCGCAAAATTGGATTCCGGTATTCCTGTAAAATCAAAATTGAAAATGTCTTCGGGATTTACATGGATTTTCCCAATGCAAGCGGTCGCATACCCTGCTTCTTTCAAATAATCGGGCAGGACCCGAATGCCCTCATACATCGCATAGTGATGCGTTGCCCAACCAAACTGGCCATTTTGATGTGGGTATAAGCCCGTGAAAATGCTACTTCGTGAGGGGCTGCAGACGGCATTTGTGGTATAAGCGTTCACAAATCGAAAACCATCCTGAGCCAATTGATCCAGGTGGGGGGTATGAACGATGTCGTTGCCATAACATCCCAAATCCGGGCTGTTGTCCTCCGATACGATCAACAGAATATTGGGCCTTGACTGGGGTTGGTCATTATGGCAGGCAACGGAAAAAATACTCATCCATATCCAGGCATACAAAAGAGATCTAGTCACCATAATTTTCATTTATATCGTTTAAAAGCATTTGCTTTCAAATTCAGGATTGTCTGGGGGTGACAAAACGGAGCAATCAATGAGGACCTTTCGTCATAACTGGGCTCTCAGATACCCCCAATCGAAAGTATATTCCTCTTTTTTAAACTCAGCATCTGGGGCCACACAAGGTAATTAATTCAATCCCCTACCACCATCAAGGCCAAGCACCCCTAATGTCACACAAGCGACCTGATCTCCACCACTTTCTTATTGGAACTCCCACAGAATCGTACCCATGTGATAGCGATCATGGTTTTTGACCCTTGAGGAATAAAAAGCGGTTAAAATTTTGCCATCGGGATACTGGACGCTCGAAGGATACCCAATATCAGCGGAGATAGCCTGACTAAATAGCTTTTGCTCCGGACTCCAGGTCTTGCCTTTGTCTTTGCTGGTTCGAATCGCCACACCGTATTGTCCGCTAATCCTGTTTCCATACGTCAGCAACAACCGCCCATCCTGCAATAAGGTAATGTGGCCGGGATGTTGACGACTTTCGGTTAATTCCGATTCGATGCTCCAGGTTTTGCCATCGTCCATACTGCGGAACAAATCCATCGATTGACCACCTCTCCATCTCCGTGCGGCAGCAATCCACTCGCCATTTCCGAGGTTGAAAATGGCTGTCTCATTGTGCCCTTTAGCCAATGCGGACTCGCCACTTCCTGTGCTGATTTTGGACATCACCGTCCACGTTCTTCCATTGTCATCACTTCGGCACATCGAAACCTTATTGATCGTTTTATCCAGAGATTGCGCGTAGGCAATAACTCTTAATGAACCGTCGTCCGCTTTTAATACATCACCGAATGGAATAAAGTCCGTCATATCATCTTCCGCTTTAGGAAAGCCCGCTTTGTGAATGGTCCAGTCTTTCCCCATATTGGAAGAAATGGAAACCCAGGGTCTCAATACTTTTACCAGAGATAAACTTTCATTTTTCTCAGGGTCTCCGGAAACTTCCCAGCCGGATGCTAATACGATCAGTTCTCCGGAATTGGTTAAACCAGCGGCGACATTCATGCGATTGAAGCCAGGTTCATGCGGAGCCGGCGTACCTGTTTTGGTCCATAACCGACCATCTTTAGTCGTCCAGCAATCCACATCACCAAAGCTACGGCCGTGGCTTGGCTGATTGAAAATCGTAGCAATGACATCCCCATCAGGTGTATAAGTCAGATTCGGCCAGGCGCACACATTATCGATGGCCACATACTGTTCCAGGACTTTAACGGAATCACCCTGTGGCGTTTGTTTTTCCATAGTTGATCCCATTAAGAATCCCGGCATACCGAGGAAGATCAAGAAGGAAAAGCAAGTGATCAGGACGTCCATCCCGAATGGGGTTCCAACATATCTGTGGCTCGTTCCGCCGACCTTATTCCACGACAACATTTGGATGCCTACGTTATCAGCTGCATCATTTCCCATCGTCCATACCTGTTTGGTTAAACCCTGACACACAGGAGCCATCTTATTTTTCATATTGCATGATCTAATTTTTAATAAATTTCACAGGCCGTGCTGGTGGGGAAAAACCATCGGCAAAGGAGGGCATTTCAAACTTCAATACCCCAACGCCACTATTCTCACCTTCCTCATAAAATACAAGCATAATGCTCCCATCATCGAGTTCTACGGTAGAAGGATAAGCTCCCCTACTGCTATCCAATTTATAAGGTCCCTGCCAGGACAAGCCTTCGTCGTAACTAACCCGAAGTGCTGTATAGGCATGGTCCCAGGAGAAAGTATGGCTCCCTTCCACCCCACGGTATACCATCAGTATCTCCCCACCCGACAGTCGATTGAGGTGCGGAGAATGAGCTAAAAATCCAATGCTTTTGACGGGTGACCAGGTTTTACCGACGTCCTGACTGATGGAATAATGCATGGGTAAGTCTTCCTGACCTCTCAGGGCGGCAAACAATGAACCATCTTTCAATCTAATCACGTCGGTTTCAGCAGCTAAAAACAACCCTGCATCCTCACCGATGGTGATGGGATCTGTCCAGCTTTTCCCTTTATCATAGGACAAAAGGACACCGCCCCAGGCATTTTTTGTTCCCATAATTTGTCGGTAAACCGGAAAAACCAACGTTCCATCCGCCATTTCCCGGATGGGAGCAGAGCTATACCAATCCTTCCCCAGGGGAGTCACCAACCGGGCTTCTTTGGACCAGGTGACTCCATTGTCTTTGGAAGTTATAAACTGAACTCCCACTCCGGATCTGGAGCGAGGATTGGACTTAAGATCCAGCGAAAAAAAGGTCACCACAACCGTCCCATCGCTGAGTTGGCTGATGTGAGAATCCCGGTTATCGTGCATATCGTCATAGATGGTCACTGGCGCAGACCAGGTCTTGCCCTCATCTTTGGACCGAACCATGCAAATGCGTCCTGCTTTTGGATAATTCTCGTTGGGGTAAGTTACATGACCATCGCCAGCATAAAAAACCACAAGAATATCACCATTTTGCAATTTTACTGCATCAGGAAATGCCTGGTAATCTCCCGCATCTCCTCCTTTGGATATAATTGTGTAATTACTGGTATCGTTGGGTATGCCCCATGGTTCCCAACTCTTCAGACTAAGGGCGGACTCAGCTGACATCAACGGGCTAATTCCAATCAACATCAGAATTACCATAAAAACACCAAAATTGGAATTCTTCATAATTTCTCGTCTTTATGAGATTTTTTGAATGATCAAGATTAATACCCCGGATTTTGGGTCACTTTGTTCTCCAGGCTCAAAACGCCATTTGAAATGGGCCACAACAACATATGCTGCTGATTCTCGAGCGTCGGTAAATATTCCAGTGCTTTTCCAAACCGGAGCAAATCCCACCATCGTTTTCCTTCAAACGCTAATTCACGCAATCGTTCCTCCAGTATTTCTTCGTCATTTTCCGCTTGCGATCCAGATGTGAATGCATAATCTTGAAAATCGTCCCCATAAGCTCGCATCCGGATGGCATTCATTTCCTCCGACGGATCCTGGCCCAGGGCGTTTTTGGCTTCAGCGATTAGGAGCAAAACCTCCCCATATCGGTAAAGAATGACATCATCTTTGAATTGGCGGCTACCACCTATTACAGTCCCTGATCCCTTGGTCACGATCGAGGTATAGTAATTTTTACCCCCTTGATCGTTATTGGTGTAAATTTCATAGTAAGTCGCGTCTTTTCGCTGATCGTCCTCCGAATACAAGGATCTGAGGTAGTCGGTCGGTACAACAATGTTGTTGCTTCCTCCGCCAATTGCACCAATTTTAGATCGAGTTTCAGGGTCGATGTTGGTGGGTATCGCACTTCCGATGATGTACATATCTCTGAAGTAATTATTACCGCCTTCAAATTCATCGAAACGTACTGCCATCAGGATTTCGTTATTCCCTTTATTGTCAAAGGCAAATATGCTTTCAAAATCGTCCAACAGTTCGATGTTGGACCCTTGAATTTCATTCAGGGCGCTCAGTGCAGTAGAGAAATCTGAATCGCCACCATTCATCACTTTCCCGGTCCATAGGTAAACGTCGCCTTTCAATGCGTTTGTAGCCGGACGTGACCATTGAAACCGTCCACCGGGGATTGAATTATCCGGATAGAGCTGAAGAGCTTTATCCAGGTCGGATTTTATCAGGTCAAAAATCTCCTCCACAGGGCTTCTGGGGATTTGAGTAAATTCAGCGTCTGTACTTTCGGTAGGTACTGTCCGCAACGGTAAATCTCCCCATGTTCTGGCCATTACAAAATAGGTGTAAGCCCTCATTGTATAGGCTTCAGCAAGAATTCTGTTCTTTTTATCCTCGGATGCAAATTCGATGTCGGGAACGTATTTGATGATGAGGTTCGCACTATTTATCAGGGTATAAAAACCTTGCCAGGTCGGACCAGCATCAGCAGGATGGAGATTGTTGTAGTAATATTTGGACCATCCACCTTCACCTACTGTCCCCAGCGTTACAACATCAGCACGTGACTCTCCCAAATGATAAAGATTATTGGTGGCTTGATTTCGCAATTCGATGTACATTCCAATGGCCGCTCCCTGTGCATCGTTTTCCGATTTCCAGAACGAATCGGTCGTAATCACACTGGTGGGGTCGACATTCAGCAGATCGGAACATGAGCTGAGTACAAAAAGGGATAAAAAGAATATCGATATTTTCTTTATGGTTAACATATCACTTGAATTTTATGATTAGAAGGTAATATTGAATCCGAAAATGAAATTTCTGGGTATGGGGTATCGACCATAATCCTGGCCCCCAAATTCTGGATTCAATCCTTTATACTTTGTGAAATAATGGAGGTTGTTGCCCGTAACGTTTAAGCTGATTCGTTCTACATTGATCGAGCTGAGCAATTGTTGAGGCAAGCTATAGCTCAACGTTATCTCTCGCAAAGCCAGGAAATCACCCCTCTCATAGTATTCCTGACCCACTCGATTCGGAATTATGTTGAACTGAGCCCGGGCGCTCTCCCAGTCAAATCGTGGCAAATACGTCATATCCCCCTGATTTCTCCAGGCATGATCAACCATTTCCTGGGTCAGGTTCATATTGAGTTTCCACTGGCCATTCATAAACGCTCTGGCATAATTGTATATGGTATGACCAACCGTGTAGTCCATCCTGACCGACAGGAAAATATTCTTGTATGAAAAACTGTTGGATAATCCACCGGTCCAGGTCGGGAACTCATTCCCCACTTTGTACCGATCCCGATCATCAATTATCCCATTGTTGTCCAAATCTGCCCAGATAATATCTCCCCCGAAATTGACACCAGCAATTCGTTTCAATTGGTCGGGGAGGGCATTTGCGGCTTCTTCATCCGTGGCGTAAATTCCGATTTGTTTGTATTCAAACATATCGCCCATGGTTCCACCTTCCTGCAAACCTCCGAGCCAGTTGTAATCATTAATACTGGGATCCCAGACGTACACCCCTCCGATCCGGTTGTTTTCGGCTCCATTGGGAGGCAAGCTTAGAATTTTGTTTTTGACAAGGGAGGAATTAAAGGCCAGATTCCACTGAAAATCAGATCCTGATGGCAATACATCCAGGTTGAGTTCCAGTTCTACACCTTTGTTTTCCAGACTACCCAGGTTGGTCAGTGTACTTCCAAATCCGGTGGAGGGAGGAAGAGCCAAACTGGTAATGAGGTTGTCGGTTTCTCGTCGGTAAATGTCAAATAGAATGTTGATTCGTTTATTGAACAATCCGATATCTGTACCAAAGTTAAGGGTTTTTGAACGTTCCCATTGAAGTTCAGGATTAGGTATAATGGTATTTTGAATAGCAGCCATTCCACCGTAGATCGCCCCCACACCGTAGGCACCCTGAGCGGTAAAGTCACCCAGGTTTCCAATATTTCCGTTCACACCATAACTCGCCCTCAATTTAACAGTGAGGAGATCCCGTGGGAGACTTTCCCAAAATGATTCCTGATGTAGGTTCCATCCCAGAGATACGCCCGGGAAAAATCCCCATTTGTACTTACTCCCCAGATTGGAGGCTCCATCGTATCGCATATTGATGGAGACTAAATATCGGTAGTCAAAATTGTAATTAATTCGGCCAAAGTATCCCAATATCACCTGATCGGAAATGGAGGAACTCACACTGACCGGTTCGGCAGAAGCATTCAAAGTCGGAATCAAATCGGTAGAAGCCCCTTGCCCCGAGGCGCTCAATCGAGATTCTTTTCTACCATAATACGAAAATCCGGCTTTTGCATCCAGGTGATGATTGGACAATAAAGACCTGGAATAAGACAATACCGCATCGACCTGGGTCTGCCTCCATTTGTAATATGATGAACTTGCAGACCGATTATCCACCAGGTTTCCGGGACCATTTAAATAGGCTGGCTGGAAACTGTAGGAATCATTGGTCACATTGTATATAGAGGCCTGTGGCTGAAAGGTGAGACCGGGTAAAATTTCCCAATTTGTTCCAAAAGAAAAGGTCAGGCTTTCAGAGGTGTTTTCAGCATCCCGGTGATTGAGAATATACTCGGGGTTGGCTTCACTGGCAGCCTGTCCGGGAGCAAGGGTCCCATCTTCGAATCTGTATTTTGTCGTCGGAGGGAGAGTCATTGCCCGGGCAAAAATATTGGTAATATTGGGCACCTGATGATCCACTGAGCGGGCATAATTGGCGATTCCGAAAACATCTACTTTATCGTTGATCTGATAGTTTCCGTTTACGTTTAAAGTGTACCGCTTCATATCCGTCGTAATCGCAATACCCTGGTTATCCAGGTAACCCAGACTTGCGCTAAACTGTGCTTTTTCGGTTCCGCCAGTTGCGGACAGGTGGTGATTCTGAGAAATTCCCGTGCGGAAAAGGACATCCTGCCAATCCGTTTCTTTAAAGATCAAAGTTCGGCTGGGATCGATCGGATCCGGCATACTTTCCCATCCTTCATTTAGCTTATGCTCATTTTCAGGGGACAAATACATGGTCGTATAAGCCGTATTATTGGTAAGATCGTTTCCTGTTCCAAATCCAGCTGGGCTAGTCAATCGGAAAGAAGCATCGGGGAATACGTCCTGGACGAGCATGGCATGTCTGGACATATCCAGATAATCCCGTGCATTGGCCAAATCATATAGTTTTCCAGGCTGTGAAAGAGAAAGGTCTACAGAATAAGAAATAGAAGCACTTCCTACTTTACCCGATTTTGTGGTAATTACCACTACACCATTGGAGCCACGTGCTCCGTATATGGCAGTTGCAGCTGCATCCTTCAGGACTTGCAACGATTCGATATCATCAGCCGAAATGTTGTTAATGTTCGGTCTGATCACCCCATCGACCACGTAAAGTGGCGCAGCGCCATTGGGATTGTTAATGGAAGTTCCTCCCCGGACGATAATCCGTGGTGCAGAACCAGGTTGACCTGAAGTACTTTGTACCCGAACGCCTGAGACGGTTCCCTGCATGGCAGAACCCACATTGGAGTATGGGATATTTTCCAGGACTTTCTCGTCGAGCTTACTCACCGAAGTGGTTAGCTCTTCCCTCGATTGGGTTCCGTACCCCACGACGACAATCTCTTCCAGGAGCTCAGTATCGGACTCCAGAGACACATTAATGGTAGATTGCCCATCAAGGGGAACCCTTAGGGTGGTATATCCGATGTAGCTAATAACCAACACATCGGTATTGAGGTTGACATTTTGCAATGTAAATTCACCGTTAAAATCGGTGGATGTTCCATTGTTTGTTCCTTCAACCAATATATTCACCCCGATCAGAGGTTCATTGGATTGGTCGGTGATGGTTCCCGTAACCTGACTTTGACCGGTCTGGGCCATAAGGTTGTTCTGGGATAGAATACAGATCAGTAAAATCACGACCTGATAGATGAAATGGGTACTCTTCTTCATAGCACAGAAAGTTATTTTAACAATAATTGACAGTAGCAAACTTACCTATGTCATTATTCATGAACTACTACTTTCATTTTGAATACCTATACTATTTTTCAAAATCGTAAAAAATGAGTTCTGGCTGCCGATGAGTAGTGAATTTTACCATATAATATACCACCATAAATGGTCTATATGAATACTTTATTTGTCATAAAGACACCATACTACAATTCCATTTTGAAAAAACCGGATAATGCGTCCATATCGGTGCGACATCATTTTCTGATCTTTATATGATGAGTGATAGAAAGGAGTAGGTAGTAAATTAGCAAAGCACCATGGAGACGCGGCACACGTGGATTTATAATAGACTCATTATCAATATTTATACTAAATATTTTGGGGTTGTCAAATCGCAACATAAGCGCCAAAAATGCCGAAATGTTGGGAGCATTCGAAAGAAGTAAAGAGCCGTGGGATGTATTTGAAGTGTAAGATATTCTGATAAATTTAGGATAGTAGTTGTTAAATAGTATATATTTTTGGGCTTTCCGTATTAAACCGGATCAAGCTTAGATTCATAAAAAAAGGCGACCAAAATGATCGCCTTTTCTCACTAAAACCTAAATTTTTAAACCATCTATTTTTCTACACTCTGGGCAGATAGTACCGGATC
>CALGAA010000242.1 GCA_937952445.1 uncultured Bacteroidota bacterium
AACCTGGCTGAAACAACGGCTTTCCACTCCCCAGGATGGCTGGAGCGATCCCGATTCGGTATTCGTCGAACAGATTTTCCCGAATTAGCGTGTCGGATAAATCGGCGCTGCCAAACACGTAAATGTCTTTGCCTTTCTCCGCTTTCAGTCGGGCGATTTCAGCCCCCACGTCGCCGGCAAGTATGGTAGAATGCGGCCAGTCCGCTGTGGCCAGGGTGTTGGATGCCACCAGCTTGGGTAGCGAATTCATCAATCGGGCAATTTCACCTTCTTCTTGAGTCCAGTGCGCGGCCATGCCTTCCCAGGTGACCCGGCCAAAAAGCAGGTAGTCCGCTCCATTCAGTTGTTCAAGGCTCCTCCGCTCCAGTTCAGGCCCCCATACCAATTCGTGAAACGGCAAATCCCAGCTTTGATCGCCCTCGAAATACCCGTCCAGGGTGATGATGTTCCACATGATTAGTTTCCGCATAGAGAGGTAGGTTTAGGTCGTCCTACATTTTCATGGTCTAATATACTATATAACTTGAATAGCTACAAGTACACCAATTGTTAATTATGTTTTAGATGAGTAAGATTTAAATATCAACAAGGGATTATATAATTTGTAGCTTTTATTGTACAGAAATTGAGAATACAGCTAACATATCCCTATCTGCAACACACAGATAATCAATTATATGGATCGTGATTTTTCAGACATCGCACCTATTGTATGAGTCTGTACGGCACGGAAATTACTAATTATACTCACTTTCTACCTATGGTGAGTACCTACCGAAGGTGCGTATGTACGGCACTCTCCGTAAATGTCCCGCTCATACGGGCCCGTTCTGGGGAGGGACAAAGCATGGGTAGAAATAAAGTAGAAACATCAAATAGCGTGCCGTAGGTACGCTGCAGAACGTATAAAAAAGAGGTATTAACCAGAATTAGATTGTTAAAAAAAGATGTGTACCAAGGTTAGGGCCGACATCGGATACATTTTTCGATGAAGGTGTCCTGTTAGAAGGGTAAGCGCAGCACCTACCATTTCAGTCTGATAAGCCCTATAAGAACCCCATGCTTAAATAATCAGGCTGGATAGGCCGATAATCACTGCGTCAAATGAATTTTCCACATACCCCTCAGATCCCCCAATTTGTAGCCGATGGCTTTGTCGTTTGGATATTTTTGAGCGATAATTTCCCGGGTGCTTTCTGTGATATCATTATTCCCCCCATGGCAATTGAGGCAAGTGGGCATCGCTATGGATATCGGTTTGTAATAAAAGACCTCACCCTTGTCGTCTTGCTCTAATACGTGCATCTTTTCAGATTGAATCTTCTGCCAGGCTTTGCTATCCATGGGTGTTTGAATGACATTGTCGGGGTTTCGGTTTTTGTCACTCAACCGTTGGATACCAACATCCAGGTGGCCTGCGATACTGTCGGTGAGCGGTATGGCCCGGGTATTGCAAAACTCCACCGCATAATCCGTTCCGCCTTTTTGGATCGCTGCGGCCACGTTTTTCATCAATACGGTTTGAGCTTCTGTAGCCATACTGTCCCCCAATATCAAGAATGACGCAATTTCTTCTTCGGATAGCTGTTTCGGCTCGTTGTGACAAGAAAAGAGCATGATTATTGTCCATAAAAAAACCAGTCCTTTTAACATAAGTATCCTTTTTTGTTTTGTCAACATCCAATAAACATCTGCCCTGGGCTGTATTGACTTAAAGTTAACCATTTTTACCAAACATACCTAAAATTGAGATGACTGAATGTAAGGATAAGTGGGTGTCAGAAATGAGCTAAGCCAAAAAATGTCCGACATTGGCCCGTCCTACTGTCCCGGGATTCAAAAAAGGGTTTTGCTGCGTAGAAGGATGGATCTTGTAGGGTATGCGCTCTTTTACACGGGTCTGTAGGTACGTTCGGTTGATGCCCCATTCCAGAGAAGGGAGTGCCTGGCGGGAAATGTACT
The DNA here is from genome assembly GCA_937952445.1 of uncultured Bacteroidota bacterium. GTDB lineage: Bacteria > Bacteroidota > Bacteroidia > Chitinophagales > Saprospiraceae > Membranihabitans. The sequence continues at coordinate 1,963 of CALGAA010000242.1, forward strand.
CCGCAGCATTTTCATTATCTGGCTGAGGGGGAAACCCTGGTACACCAGTCACTCTATTTGGTCAGAAGCAATGTTTGAAAATAGATTTTCATTATTTCTTTGACTTTCTTTTCATGGCTACCCGTTCGCCCAGTTTTATCAGTTCATTGAGGAATAAGGGCACCAATCCAAGACCAATAACGATCAACCAACCTTGTTGGTCAAGCATTTGTAATTTAAACGCTTTTTGCATAAACGGGATGCCCATGACCAGCAATTGCAATGCGAATCCAACCACTATAGCACCCAGGAGGTACTTGTTGGTCCACAACCCGGTCTGAAAAATTGACTTAGTAGGGTGGCGGAAGGTGAGGGAATAAAGCAACTGGCAGGAAACAATGGTCATAAAAGCCATCGTTGTGGCATATTGATGTGCTTCCTCGGATATCTCGGAATCGAAGGGGCTCGCACCATGGGTGGAAAAACCGAGCCAAAACCCCAACAAGGTCAGTGCGCCAATGAGGAACCCACCGGTGATAATTCGACGAAGCGCCCCATGTGCAAAGAATCCTTCTTTTGGATGACGGGGAGATTGATTCATGACTCCGGGATCCCCGGGATCCATACCCAGAGCTACCGCAGGGAGAGTATCGGTGAGCAGGTTGATCCATAACAATTGGGTGGCATAAAGAGGAGCAGGTAAACCAAGACCAATGGCGGTGACCATGGTGATGACCTCACCTGAATTGCTGGCCAGCAGAAAAACCACCGATTTCTTGATGTTGTTGTAAATGTTTCGTCCTTGTTCGATGGCCGATATGATGGTGGCAAAATTGTCATCAGTCAGAATGATGTCAGCTGAATTTTTGGCCACCTCAGTTCCGGTAATGCCCATGGCCACACCGATATCAGCCGTCTGGAGCGAAGGGGCGTCATTGACACCGTCACCGGTCATCGAAACAATATTGCCTTTATCTTTAAACGCTTTAACGATTTTCACCTTATGCTCAGGCGAAACCCGTGCGAATACTGTATAATTGCTAATGGTGGATCGGGCTTCCTCTCCGGGCATTTTATCGAGCTCTCCACCTGAAATCGCTTGATCAGGAGACGTTGCTATGCCGAGATCTTTGGCGATGGCAAATGCGGTAACCTTGTGATCTCCGGTGATCATGACGGGAGTAACGCCGGCCTGCTTTGCACGTTGAATGGCTCCTTTTGCCTCTGCTCTGGGTGGATCGATCATTCCCACCACTCCGAGAAGAACCAGGTCTTTTTCCATTTCCGATTCTTCGATGACATGATCTACTGGTTTGTAGGCCACCGCCAGAGTTCGCAAGGCTTCGTCAGACATTCGGTTGGTGGCATCCCGAAACCTTTGGATGTCATCGTCTGAAATTTGAACGTCTTCCCCATTTTTCCTGATTTTCGTGCAGAGAGGATATAATGCACCCACCGCGCCTTTTACAAACACCCGCAGACGCCCTTCTTCATTTTCCAGGGTCGACATTAATTTTCGTTCCGATTCAAACGGAATTTCTTTTTCCCGGGCGTTGGTCCTGTTGATTTGATTCCGATCCAACCCGACCTGGTCACCAAAAACTAAAAAGGCAATTTCGGTGGGATCTCCCGTGGCTTCGCCGTCTTCATACGTGGCATCTGAACACAATATAAGGGCTTTGGCCAGGGTTCGTGCTTCGTCGGATGCCTGTTCCGGATCCTCGGGCACTTCTGTATCTCCTTCCGCCATGGTGAAGTATTTCACGACAGTCATCTTGTTTTGGGTCAATGTTCCGGTTTTATCCGTGCAGACCACGGATACCGACCCGAGGGTTTCTACTGCCGGCAACTGTTTTATGATGGCGTTCCTTCGGGCCATGCGGGTCACCCCGATGGACAATACCACCGCCACGATCGCTGCCAGTCCTTCGGGAATGGATGCCACGGCGAGTGAAACAGAAATCAAAAACATATCCATCAAATCCCTTCCCTGGAGCCAGCCTACGCCAAACATAACCACACAGACCCCAATAGCGATGAGTCCAATTATTTTGCCCAATTCATCCAATCGAATTTCGAGTGGGGTTTCATTCGAATCCTCCTGGTCAAGCATTCCCGCAATTTTTCCCACCTCGGTTTCCATGCCTGTGGCGACGACAATGCCGATGCCCCGGCCATAGGTAATGAGTGTGCTTTTGTAAGCCATGTTGGTCCGGTCTCCTAAAGCAGGATCAGGTTCTTCTGGTACATCATCTGCTGATTTTTCCACCGGTACCGATTCGCCGGTCAGGGAGGATTCTTCAATGCTGAGATTGACCGTTTCGATGAGACGTACGTCAGCAGTCACCTGGGCGCCGGCTTCGAGTATCAGGATATCACCCGGTACGACATTTTCTGAATCTATTTCTTTGGATTTACCGTTTCTCCTGACCAGGGCTTTCGGAGAGGTGAGTTGTGAGAGGGCCTCGATGGCATTCCCCGCTTTTACTTCCTGGAAAACTCCCAGGGTGGCATTGACCACAACCACGACAAATATCACGATCGAATCAATGTATTCACCCATGAAAAAGGTCACGACAATTGCGGCGAGTAAAATGTAGATGAGCACATCCTGTAATTGTTCCAGGAACATTTTCCACACCGGTTTTTTCTTGCGTTCTTTGACCTTGTTGGGTCCGTACTTTTCCAACCTGCTTCGTGCTTCATCATCAGATAAACCCTTCTCCGGATCCGTGTCCAGGCTCTTTTTGATTTCGTCCGGGGATTGCGAAAACCACTTCGTTTGATGTTGCATATCGAGTTCACATTTTAGTTCGATGTGAAAGATTTTTATCAAAAGACCTTCTCATCCGATGGTGAAATGCTTCCAGGCCTAAAAGTATCTTACTTCAATTGAATCTGTTCCAGTCGTTAACCGGGACTCTTCAGGGGAGAGACCTCTGTCTCCTTTCAAAAACGGTTGAATTTACCCTGATGTTTCGTTTTGATTTAGATGATATGAAAATTGTATGACGCGATCTTCTGAGGATGGATTGGTGGAACGATAAAATTCTATCGCGAATAAATCCACTTTATCCACCTGAACATAAAGTTCTTCAAACCCCTGTTTCCGGCAATAGGATTGCGTGAAATCGATGAGGCGGCTCCCGATGCCTTTCCGCTGGAATTGGGTTAATACCGCAAAATCATAAAGATATGCCAGCGGCTTTTCAGAAATGTATTGATCGAGAACATATAAGGTCAAACCTCCTACTACACGACCTTCGATTTTGGCTACGATTGTGATAAAACCCTCCTGATTCAATAATTTAATCAAGTGGTCCGATGACGGTTTTTGACCAGATTCGGTTTCAAATACATCCTCAAAGACCTCCATAAGCGCGTACAAATCACTTATCGAAGCGGGATCGAGGATGGATATATCTATCTTCATCTAAAAGCGTACAAGTCAATCGTGAATGTACAGAAAATTGCTGGAAGTTTGGGAATATCCTATTGTTAATGCCGGATCAGTCATCAATTGCGGCAAAAACCATTTGGCGAAACTTCCAGCCTGTCTGATCTCCGGTGGGTCCGGAAGTTTGTTTGAAAATCAATCCAATTATTTGTTCCCCGGGGTCAGCAAAATATTGAGTGTTAAAATATCCGCCCCAATCGAAGGTGCCAAAACTTCCACGGCCCCCCATCGCTTCTCCCTTTTCATCGACCAGCCCAAAAGCCAAACCGTGGTCGCTTCCTCCGTCCCCACGGAGATCACCGATTTGGTTTTGTAAAATAAATTGAACGGTGGTCCGACTCAATAAACGTTTACCGTTGTATTCACCGCCGTTGAGGTACATTTGAAGAAATTTGGCGTAATCCAGGGTAGTACTTGTCAGTCCGGCACCGCCTGAGAAAAACTTTTTAGCACCTTTTATGGGATAATCCGGGTCGTAAAAGGTGTAGGGAAGCGGTTCCCATTTTCCGTTCTCATCTTTCCGCTGAATGGTCACCAGTCGATCGTGTTTGTCCGCGGGGAGATAAAACCAGGTGTCATCCATTTCCAGAGGATCGAAAATATGCTCCCGAAGAAATTCATCAAAGGGCATACCGGAAATGATTTCGATAAAATATCCCAGAACGTCGAGCCCTTCGCTGTAGGTGTATTTTGAACCTGGTTCATGGTGGAGGGGCAACCTGGCCAATCGCTTGACGCTTTCTTCAATGGTGATATCTTCTGTAGTGAACAGGTCCATTACACCGGCTTTGGCATACATTTTTCGGAACCTTTCATCTCCATCGATGACACCATACCCTATTCCTGAGGTATGGGTAAGCAAGTGTCGGATGGTGATTTGATTTTGTGCCGGAGTGGTGGTAAAAGAGGAATCTGCATCATTAAAAGTGTCCAACAATTGGGCTTCGCCAAATTCCGGAATGTATTTTGAAATGGGATCATCTAGCCGGAAAAGGCCCTTTTCCCAGAGCATCATTACAGCAGTGGAAGTAATGGCTTTGGTTTGCGAAGCGATTCGAAAGATTTCATCAGTCTTTAATTCTTCATTAGCCTGATTGTCGGACATACCAAAGGCTTCGTGGTATACAATTTTTCCATTTCGGGCGATAAGAGCAACGGCACCAGGAATATGGCTGGATTCGATTTCTTCCCTGATCATTTGGCTGATTCGGTCCAATCTCTCTGAAGACATCCCATTGGCTTCAGGATTGCCCGGGGCGAGGGGAGGGGAATATTGGACTGAAGAAGTTTGTGAATAACCGGATAGGACCAAACAGGTTAAAAAAAGGCTGAGTAGGTATTTCATCATGTACTGAATTTCGTTTGGCTTGAAAGATAGCAATTACGAGTGAAAATTCAGATATCCAGGTCAATATTGAAACCGATCTCAACCAGGAGGCAAAGAAAATCGGTCCTGCTTACCCATTATAGACTATTCGGCGCCTCTAAATTTACATTAATTTGGAAATAAATGGTGAGTTTATCGTGGTACACCTTCAATTTTGATTTCCATGCACACCAGAAAGATGTTTAAATAAAAATTGTATATTAATGATGATAATTAAATGTATGAAATATTGTTTATGGCCAATAATTTTAATTTTAGGTTATTTCTTATCTTGTGGGGGTAACTAGAAATAGATGCCGGAGAAATGCCCAGAGGTTCAGTGAACTGTTTCTCCGCACACGATTTTATCAGAAAATCCCAATGATTAGACCTGAAACATATTTACCTCCTCTTGAATTACGAAGATACATTGTCGAATATGGGGTGATCCAAACGGGTATAAAGGATAAGGAACCTTTTTTTTATCCCCCGACGGGATTAAGCGGATTTTTATTTCAAACTAGCAAAAACAAGAGTGAATTCAATGTCCGGATCCAGGGACATGAAATAAAAGTGCAAGAACCTGTGGCTATTGGGCAGGTTACTTTGCCTGTTTCAGGTGAAATTATCGGGGATGTTAAATTCCTGCTCGTTTTTTTTCATCCGTTGGGTATGTACGAATTGTTTGGCGTAAACATGGCTCCTTTGACCAATTCAGCAATTCTTCTATCCAATTTAATTCAAGACGATCCCTACAACACATTGATCGACCAATTGTATTCCAATCAAAGGACTCAACATCAGATCAATGCCTTAAATACCTTTTTTCGCACCCGGATTCCAGAGGATTATTTCCCGGTTAAACTGGAGCGAGTACTTGACTTTGTCCATGAACAAAAAGGAAACGTATCTATTCCGGATCTGGAACAAATAGGTTTTTACCACCGAAAAACCCTCGAACGGCATTTTCGTAAGATGGTTGGATTGGCTCCCAAAGAGTACGCCAGGATTTATCAGTTCAAAAGCCTGATTCAACTGATCCAAAGCAGTAATAACATGACCTGGTCGCAGTTGGCCGTGGAAGCTGGGTATTACGATCTTTCCCATT
>CALGAA010000243.1 GCA_937952445.1 uncultured Bacteroidota bacterium
CGCAATTTCCGAAACATCAGGATAATCGAAGACTGACACACAAAAGCTAAACAAATAAAGGAACATATTCCTGGTCACAAAAATCTGCTCATAGCTGCGGGCAGGAGCAGAGCGAGAATGAGAGATGAGAGCGGGGTAATCCTGTAAGCAATAGAGCAATTTGGTCTTTCACAGGGTATTTCCTCTACCCCGATTACCTTAATATCAGGACGCATTCTGATTTTATTTCAATTATTTATAAATTTGAATGTAAGAGTGCTTTAGGATTTTAGGTGGACTCGGGATCGATATCCTTACCCGCGATCTTTCAGAATGAAATGTTGCTTTACATCTTACTTTAAAGTCCATAATTGATGCACAAAAATTATTTACGAGACCTACTTCTCTAATTTGAAAAAAACCGAAACCAATAATGCGGGAAAAACCTATTGTTATCCTTGTCGGAACCTTTGATACCAAACCAGGTATCTTCGACGAACTTTATCAGTCGCTTGAATCCGAAAAATGGGAGATTGTTGGCGTCAATACGGGAACATTTGGATCAAAGGTCAATTTTGATGTTCAATTCGAAGCAGAAGAAGTTGCACAAGTAGGAGGACAATCCCTGACCCAACTTTTGACAGATAAATCCCGAACCCAATCTATCGAAACGATGGGGAAGGGGAGTCGGATTATATGTGAGAACCTGGTCCAGAACAAGCAGGTAGTGGGTGTGATCAGTGCAGGCGGGGGAGGTGGAACCTTCATGGCAATGCAAGCCATGCAGTCCATCCCTTATGGGATTCCAAAGGTTTGTATATCCACCCTCGCAGCGCGGGACCTTTCCGCACAAATGGGTGCCAAAGATATTGTATTAGTTCCCTCGATCGTTGACGTTTCCAATTTAAATTCCCTCATCAAACCCATTTTAAACCGATCAGCCAGAATGTTGGAGGCGATGATCGATGACTATCTTAAAGAGAAAGAGGCAGAGGAAAAAACACATAAAGTGGCCATCAGTATGTTTGGCAATACCACGCCTTGCGTCGAAAATTGCCTGAAATTACTGGAACAGAAAGGAATTGAAGTTTTTACTTTTCATGCCACTGGTGTGGGCGGACGTACCATGGAATCCCTCATTACAGAGGGTTTGTTTGACGGGGTACTTGACATCACGACCACGGAACTCGCTGATTTGTTATGCGGTGGGGTATTGGATGCGGGGCCGGAACGATTGGATGCAGCTCTGGAAACCGGAATTCCGCAAGTCATAGTTCCGGGGTGCCTGGACATGGTCAATTTTACATATCGGGATCAGGTTCCAGGTCAATATCGTGAGCGGAATCTATACCAATGGTCACCCGATGTGACTTTGATGCGGACGAACGTGGACGAAAATAAACGACTCGGTCAGTGGATTATGCAAAAGCTCAACAAAACCCGCCGGCCACTGTATCTCCTGATTCCCCTGAAAGGAATTTCAGAAATTGATCGGGAAAGAAGTTCGTTTTACGACCGCGAAGCCAACCAGGCCCTATTTGAGGCATTAAAAAATAACATCGAAACGGATCTCATTGAATATATTGAGGTCGATCACCATATTAATGATCCAGAATTCGCTGAAAAGGTAGTAACTTGTTATTTTCGGCTCGTTCAAACGATTCGCTAACATTTTTAAGAACATTCTAAAAAACAAATTTACATGCCAAATCCATGGACGGGAGTGGGAAATCCCTATACCAAACAAGAAGTGAGAGAACGACTGCTCAAAACCCTCGAAAAGGGCAAAGCTATCATAGGTGCCGGAGCAGGAACAGGTATTAGCGCCAAATTTATAGAGAAGGGTGGAGCCGATTTCATCATCATATACAATTCAGGGCGCTTTCGCATGTCAGGACATGGTTCGACAGCGGGAATGATGGCTTACGGCGATGCCAATGCTGTGGCAATGGAAATCGGTGAATTTGAGGTGTTGCCGGTGGTGGAGGAAATCCCCGTTATATGTGGGGTCCATGGCAGTGATCCCCGACGCCGGATGTGGCACTTTTTGGGTCAGGTGAAAGATATGGGATTTTCGGGCGTCAATAACTTTCCGACGCACAGTATTGTCGACGGACATTTTCGACAGGTGTTGGAAGAAACCGGGATGAGTTTTCAAAAGGAAGTGGAAATGATCCGCCTGGCTACGATGATGGATCTTTTTTCGGTTGTTTACGTCGCCAAGCCAGAGGAAGCTATCCAAATGGCCGACGTAGGTGCTGATGCGATTATCGCTCATGTGGGAACCACTGTCGGGGGTTCGATCGGTGTAAAAGGAGCAACGGCATCGATGGACGAAGCTATCGAACGAACCCAGCAGATAATTGACGCAGGCCGTAAATCCAACCCGGATGCCATTTTTCTGACACATGGTGGCCCGATCAATACACCTGAAGATGTGCGGCATGTACTCAGCCAAACCGATGGGTTGCATGGTTTTGTCGGCGCATCCTCACTCGAAAGGATGGGGGTCGAAGAATCCCTGACCAACCTCACCCGGGAATTTAAATCCATAAGCTTATAGTCTTATGAGGAAAGATTGGAAATTCACCCGATCGCGTGAATTGTTGTACGAAAAGGTGGAAGGACGGGAACACTATTGGCATTATCATCCTCAAACGATTGAAAATGCAGAATCCTTTATGGTGAAAGTGGTGGTCAAAAAGACAGATGGTCACCCGTTTCATGTTCATCCGGAGATGCATGAGATTCTCTACGTTCTCCGGGGACGGGCCGAGCAATGGATAGAAGACGAGGTTCAAATTCTGGAGCCCGGCGATTCGGTTTACATCGACGCCGGGGTCGTGCATGCCACGTACAATGCCGGTGAGGAAGATTTGGAATTTTTGGCCATTCTTTCTCCTCCGACCGGATGGGAAGCGGGAACGGTGGACATGAGCACTGAACAGCCATACTCAGAATATCGTCGTAAAAACATTTAATCTTTAGGAAATTTAATCCATATACCATGATCCGTACCAACTCAAATATTAGAACGCTCCTAATCTTGACACTGGGATTCATATTTATATCCTGTGGGGATAAAAAAGAACCACCTCCACCTCTTTCGTATACAGGTGAAAATCCCAGAATTCAGGTGCCACTTAGTCCTGAAGACTCGAGAAAACACATTCAGGTACCAGAGGGCTTTGACGTGCAATTGTACGCCGCTGAGCCGGACATTATAAATCCTATTGCTTTCACCTGGGATGAACGGGGAAGGCTATGGGTAGTTCAGTCCAAAGACTATCCCCACGGCATCGAAAATGAGGTGGGAGGTGATCGCATCACCATTTGCGAAGATACCGACGGGGATGGAAAAGCAGATAAATTCATTGACTTTGCTACCGAACAAAGCCTCACTACAGGTATCACCCTGGTCAAAGGAGGAGCGATCGTGGCTCAGGCTCCCAACATAGTCTTTTTGGAAGATACGGATGGAGATGATAAAATGGACAAATCAACCATTTTGTTTGGGGGATTTGGAATATGGGATACCCATGCCGGCCCATCCAATCTCAAATATGGCATTGACAATAATATTTGGGGTGCAGTGGGGTATTCCGGATTTGATCACAATTTCAGCGGACAGGAAGTGTCCTTCAAAATGGGGGTCTACCGATTCCAACCGGAAGGAAAATGGTTTGAGCCCGTTGGACAATTTAACAACAACACATGGGGGCTTGGATTTAATGAAAATCATGAGGTTTTTGGCTCTACTGCCAATAACAACCACGCCTGTTTTGTAGGGATTCCGCTCCGTCATTATGAGTACCTGGAAAAATTACCATCGTGGGCAGTGAACGCCGATTTTATACAGGGGCACTATGAAATTTCACCCGTGGACACCGTTCCACTCCAACAGGTAGATGTCCGGGGTGGTTACACGGCTGCTTCCGGCGCTAATTTTTATACCGCCCGCAACTATCCCGAAGAATATCAAAATCAGATGTATGTATGTGAACCCACCGGACATTTGGTGCACATTGCACGCATGGAAAGAGACGGGGCGGGTTACAAAGAGGTAGATGGAGGTAATATTTTTGCCAGCACCGATTCCTGGTCAGCACCAGTCCACGCAGAAACCGGTCCCGACGGAAATCTATGGGTGGCGGATTGGTATAGTCCTGTGATCCAGCACAATCCGGATAGCAGAGGGATGGAAAATCAGGTATGGAATACGGATAAAGGGGAAGGAAACGCACACATTAATCCTCTTCGGGATTATCAACACGGGCGGATATACATCATTACGTACGGTCGAAATAAGAAATCCGGAATCCAACAGCTGGATCGGGAAAACGAGGCAGAACTTCTGAAGGCTCTGCAAAGCGATAACATGTTTTGGCGGACTACTGCCCAACGGATCATCGTAGAAGAAGGCTACGAGTCATTGATTCCTGACCTCATTCAATTGGCGAAGTCCACTTCTTCAAAATCAGAACAGGCGGTCGCATATGCTTTGTGGACGCTCAATGGTCTCAATGCATTTGAAAACAATCATGCTGAAGCTTTTGAGGCCCTGTATGCCGGCTTGTCACATCCTTCGTTTGTAGTGCAAAAAGCAGCCCTGGAAATTCTTCCAGTCTTGGAAGAAAGCAGTGACCAACTTGCGAAATCCGGATTGTTAACCCATGAGGATCCCCGGGTACGGCTGGCCGCGCTGCTCAAAGCAGGTGAGCTGCCTGAAACCAGTACATTGTTCACGGAAATTGATCAACTGGCCAACGATCCAGCTACTGCGGAGGACAAATGGCTCGATGCCGCATTGAAAATTTATTACCGGGAGGAAAATAAAGAATTTGTGGACCCGGAAAAAGTTCGTATGCTTCTTTCCTCTGCTGATGAGGAAACGGTCCGGTGGAAATACACGACCGAAGCACCAGGAGAAGACTGGATGAAAAATGATTTCGATGACTCCGCCTGGTCCACTGGTGAGGGGCAATTTGGAAGTGATAATTTTGATTTGGTCAAAACACCCTGGTCAACAGACGACATTTGGCTGCGACGTCATTTTAATTTGGATAAAGTTGGTTCTGAAATCGTGCTCAAAGTAGCCCATGACGAAGACTACGAAATTTATGTCAATGGACAATTGCTCTTTGCGGAACCTGGATATAATTCAAGCTACCGCTATATCAAAATGGATGAGGACAAATCCGAATTGTTTCAGAAAGGGCAAAATGTTATCGCGGTGCATTGTAAAAACACCAATGGCGACCAGTTGATCGATGTGGGCATTGGTGAAATCGCTCCGGTAAAAGCTGACCAAAGTTTTGTTCTCAATGCCGTCAATCAAAAAATGGCCTACGATAAAGAAGTATTATATGCTACTGCCGGACAAACGATTGAAATTATTCTCAACAATACGGATCAGATGCCGCACAACCTCGTCCTTATCCAACCCGGGACAACCGAGGCTTTCGGTGGTATGGTCGATGAATTTATGACCAGCGACAAAGCAGAAGCGTTGGGATATGTTCCACCTTCCAGGTATGTACTGGGTTCCACGATCATGGTCCAGCCTGGAGAATCCGGCTCGATGGTCGTCACCCTGCCCGAAACTCCTGGAATTTACCCCTACGTCTGTACCTTCCCCGGCCATTGGCGCATGATGCAAGGTATTTTGATTGTTCGGGCTCCGGGATCGTACATATCGGAGGACGAGACTGCTTTGCGGATCGCTGCCATGGGAGGAGGCGGATCGCATGACTTTCAGAAGTATTTTGGAATCGCGGACGGAGAAATTCTGAGCGAAAATGGAAATAATACGGTGTTGTATACCGAAGAGGTCTCTACGCTGAAATCCTGGCTGCCCACTACCGATGTTTTCTTCCTGACCAATAACCAACCCTTTGATCAGGAAACAAAAGATCTGATTTTCAATCGTGTTAACCAGGGTATGAACCTGATGATCTACCATCCTGGTACGTGGTACAATTGGCAGGATTGGCCGGAGTACAACAAATTACTCGTCGGCGGTGGATCCCGGTCTCACGAAGCCCTTCAGGAGTTTGAAGTCGAAATTGTCAATCCGGATCATCCGATTACACAGGGAGTTCCGGCTAAATTTAGAATCGTAGATGAATTGTATCGTTGGGAAAAAGATCCGGATGCAGAGATTGAAGTTCTCGCCATTGGGCGTGGATTGGAGTCCGGAGAAGAGTTTCCAGTCGTATGGACTGTCAAACATCCCAATTCCCGAATTGTCTGCAATACCCTGGGACATGATGACCGGGCGCATAGTTTGCCGGCATACAAGACATTGCTGAACAACGCCTTACAGTGGGTCAAGCCCCAAAGTGAAATGTAAACGATGGTGTACCCAGAAAAATATTCGACATCCGTTGGTTTAACCGGGATAAATAGTATTTGGAGTACATATTGTTTACACATTAATTCAGTAATTAATTCTCTGAAGTGAGGGTATGCGGTGAGTCCTGTAAGGAGGATAGAGCTAGTATGAAATTGTGGGAAAATATTGGATAGTTGGGAATGCGGACAAGTTGAGATGTGCTGACTTTGTAGTGGTAGGAGTGAGAATAAATAGGTGCGGGTTCTATTGATGTAGGTGGGAAGCCGGATTGTCGCAGACTGAACTTAAATTAATGTGGAGAGATTTTAGAGGTTTGGGTTTCTCTGCATTGGCAGATCGTCGGCTGGCAACCTGTACTGTATCATGGGACCTCAATTTTTGGACAATACTGAATTGATTTCAGTATAACTCATCTTTTCAGACAGTGTGGAGCAAACAAAATAGGACTAATCCGCGATTTGTCCGATCCATTTCCACAGCATCGGTGGAAGGTGATCGTTCAGATCCAAAATGCATACAGGCATAGCTTGATCGATCGAAACATTACTCTTGTTTTGTAAGGTTGATTATGTCCTGAATGGCTTCCGTATACCGATTGATGGCCTCGGCCGTATGTACAATCTCCTGCTCTGCCTCCGCCCAATTCTGTTCTTCGACTGCTTCCCGGATTCCGGGTAACGTCTTGACGCCATATCCTGTATAATAACCCGGCGCGTATATTCGGTGTGCATACCACGGACGACGGGGTAACCCATTGGGATCGGTCAGGTTTTGCTCGATGGACTGGAGGGTGATATTGATTTTTCTCATTTTATCATCGCCCATTTTATCTGGTTGTTGCATGAACTTCTCCATTATTTGATCGTATTGTCTGGTGGCCGTCTGTAAAGCTGAAATTGCGTTTTCCACCGGGGCAAAATTGAGAAAGGGAACGTCTTTTAATGGTTCCGGGGGATGGTATGTTTCGGTGGGATCAGCGGCTAAAATAAACGCATTACTCAATTGCAATTTTTGGTCATATTCCTTTCGATCACGCATAACTCCCAGTTCGGATTTTATTTCGTCGAGATAGGTGTGAATGTTTTGTGCCATATCTCCAAAACGATGGGGGAGAATATCTGCATTAGCAAACCGAAGAACCATTCTTCCGGTTGTCTGACTCAGCGTCACCCCGTATGCAAATCCCGGGTCACCAAAACGACGCAGATGATCGTATGAATCGTACCTGGAATGGTATACCCCACCACCTCCTTCACCACCGTACCCAATATTGAGTGAAGATATCCCAAGATGCTGAAGAAATGGGCTGTAATCTGACCCTGATCCGAGTGGATAAATGGGTAGATCAGGTCCTGAGGCAGCGTCTTTGTTTCCGTTGACCATGAGCCTGGCACGCAACCGGTCGATCACAGGAACGCTGGTTTGGGGATCGATCACGGAATGACCAATTTCGTTCACAAATCGTTGCAGGCTATGAGAGCCTCCCGCACTCAAAAAACCCCTTCTATTGCTATCGGAATTGATGTAAACGACCGCCTTTTCCCGCAATTCTTCTGCGTGATGCTCGACCCATTCTGTGGAACCAATCAAGCCTTGTTCCTCTCCGTCCCAGCTCGCAAATACTATAGTTCTGCGCGGTTTCCAACCAGCTTGAGCCAGCTGACCGATCGCATAAGCCTCCTCCACCATAGCCGAGTTTCCGCTCAAGGGGTCGGCTGCTCCAAAAACCCAACCATCCATGTGATTACCCCGAATAACCCACTGATCGGGGTAATCTGTTCCTTTCAGGACAGCGATGACATTGTACAGAGGTACAATATCCCAATTGAATTGCAGTTTGAGTCGAACTTTGGCCTTTCCGGGCCCCATATGATAAGTGATTGGCAAACTTCCCCGCCATGCACGGGGCGCCACGGGTCCGGTCATCGATTCTAATAAAGGTAATGCATCCGCATGTGAAATGGGAAGAACAGGAATGTCTAATATGACTTCACTTTCTTCCACGGACAATCGGTTTGCATTTTCCGTGGAGCCTTCGCCAGGCGTCAGGGGGTCGCCCGGTCGTACCGGCAAATCCATGACCGATCCACGTTGGACCCCTGTTGAAGGTCTCCAGGGACCTGTCGGATAGGTATCCCCAATACCATACCCATCATCTATGGGGTCTGAATACATGATGCAACCTATAGCTCCTTGTTCATATGCGACTTTGGGTTTGATCCCACGCCAGGACCCCCCGTAACGCGCAATGACTATTTTTCCTTCAACGGAAATGCCCCTTTTTCGCAATTCTTCATAATCGTCGGGTAGTCCCCGGTTGACGTAAACCAGCTCTCCGGTTACATCTCCGTCTGCACTGAATGCATTGTAGGGCGGTAATGATCCCTCCCGGATAGATGAAGTAGCATCCTCTTCCAGGGCGGGTTCTCTCAAACTGGCTGTGAAACTATGTGGTTCCAACATTTCCAGTCGTCTTTCGATTGGAGTAGGTAATAAGACATGGAATTCTTCAATCCGTGAATCAAAACCCCAGGAATTGAATAAACTGTCGAGGTAAACAGCATTCTCATACGCTTTGGGAGACCCGAGGTGGTTGGGCTGGCTGGACATCAATTTGATTCTATGGGCAATTCGTTCAGCGGACAAATGACTATCAAATTTCTCCTCAATCTCCAGTTGACGGGCACCGTTCTCGCTGGTAAAGCCCGTCAACGCATTTGTCCCGTCATTTGCGGGAGTGAAAAGAAAAAGGAATAACGTCAGAAAAGATATACCGGAATAAAGATTCATGGTCATTTCGCAGGGATTGAGATTGGAAAATGATGTATACAAGTATACTTTTTTTGCACGACATTCTGGAATGACAGCATGGATTTTTATCGACCATGTACATTACCAGACGTGAGTTGTATCCTTCCGGTATTTGTCCAACAATTTTACATGTCAAATTTTGCACCTCCATAAATATATCTATATTTAATTCCCGAATTATTGTAGAAAGACCGATTTGAATTCCCCATGACCAATTTTAATTTTTTCATCGATGGTCCCATCGTTCTGATTTATTTGGTCGGAACCATAGCTGCAGGCCTCTGGGCCCGTAAATACGTGCGGACTGTTGCCGATTATTTAGTCGCCGGACGTAGTGTTAATCTTTACCTTGGTATTGCTTCTCTGGCGGCCACGGAATTTGGAATTGCTACCTTTATGGCCAACGCTGAACTGGGGTATAAATATGGTTTTGCGGGAACAACACCAGGAGTTACTACAGCTATTGCGATGTTTTTGGTGGGTTGGACCGGATTCTGTATAAAACCTCTTCGGGATCAACAAGCCATGACCTTACCGGAATTATTTGAAAATAAATTTGGAAAATGGGTTCGCTGGGGGAGTGGGGTAGTCATCGTATTAGGTGGATTACTCAATATGGGGGTGTTTCTTCGGATGGGAGGGAATTTCCTTACCGTAGTTTGTGGATTTGACATGGCCTATCTGGAAATTGTGATGACTGTTATCCTGATCGGAGTCGCGATTTATACCATCGTGGGCGGTATGCTTTCCGTCTTTATTACGGACTATATACAGTTTATTTTTATGAGCGTTGGATTGATCATGGTAATCTTTCTATTATTGATTAATTTCGGATGGTTTGAAATGATGAATACGTTGGATCGGGAGATTGGTCCTCCGGCTTTCAATCCATTCATTGGAGATACCTATGGTTTTGATCGCATCTTACTGGATTGTTGTCTTGCTTTGGCTTCGGTTTTGACCTGGCAAACCACTCTGTCCAGAGTTTTGTCAGCTAAAGATACTAAAACTGCGAAGGGAATATATATCGGAACTTCACCTTTTTTTCTCGTACGATTTATTCTACCTGCTATAATCGGAATAGCTGCCTTGCACTATTTTGGCCCTGTTTACACAGGTTCCGAATCGATTTTTGCAATGCCCTATCTCATGGCTACTATTCTGCCTGTAGGGTTACTGGGTTTGATGGTGGCCGCAATGCTGGCCGCTGATATGTCGACCAATTCTTCGTATATGATCGCCTGGAGTTCTGTTATATATAATGATATAATGAAACCCATCCACAAAGGTTTGTGGTCGGACAAAAAAGGGATAATGTGGAATCGGATACTGGTAGGGAGCATCGGAATATTTCTGTTGTTGTACGGGCTGTGGTATCCACTCGAAGGTGACCTATGGGTGTATCTCCAGGTGACTGGGACGATTTATCTTGCCAGTATGAGCGTGCTTTTAATCGCAGCGTGCTACTGGAAAAATGCCAACAATTGGGGAGCAACTGCTGCAATTGTGACCGGCTGCGTTATACCGCTGGGATACCTGATTTTTAAAGAGGTTCCTGCCACGATGGATGCAGTCAATGCGATCGGACCATACAAAATAGGCGTTTCTACCTATATTCTGACCGGTGTTGCCATGTGGTTGGGTTCGATTTTAAAAATTAAAATCAAAAATTAGAAATTATGGGGTTTTGGTTTTGGACGGTGGTATTTGGATGCGTTATGGTATGGTATATCGTGGTGACGATAATCGTAACCGTACGAGGGATGCGATGTCGTTCGAGGCTGGCGACCGGATCGAGATGGCGTTCGATCCGGGT
>CALGAA010000244.1 GCA_937952445.1 uncultured Bacteroidota bacterium
AAATATTCAAATTTGTAGAGTAAGACAAAAATAAGATTGCAATGGAAAGAATAACGATTCAAACAACGGTAAATGCCCCGATAAGTGATGTCTGGAAGTATTGGACGGATCCACGACACATTGTGAAATGGAACAATGCCTCTGATGACTGGCATACGCCTACTGCGGAGAATGATCTGCGGGTTGGTGGGAAATTTTTATCCCGGATGGAAGCTAAGGATGGGAGTTTTGGTTTTGATTTCGGAGGTACATACACCGAAGTGGACCCTTACCGGCGTATTGCGTACGATATGACAGATGAAAGGTCGGTGGAAGCTGATTTTACAGAGGAGGATGGAAAAACCCGGATAGTACAAACATTCGATCCCGAGCGTCAAAACTCATTGGAGATGCAGCGGCAGGGATGGCAGGCTATTTTGGACAATTTCAAGAAATACGTCGAATCGAGGTAATCTGAATTGAGCGAGTTCGATCCGCTTTTTTAACGTTTTGATATTTAAGGCCCGGTCGGTTAGGTCGGGTGTATTGATCGGTTTACCTTTTTGTGATAATCAAAGAGGACCTTTTTTGTAGTGCTTTTTCATGTGGAGGAGGCATGAACCTGGGCGGGTTGGTTTCTCCAGGATTTAGTTGGACAGGCTTATGTGATCCCATGGTACATGAAAACTGCTGAGCGCGACAGGGTGTCGTTATTGGGTTTACTTTCACCACGGTGCAACAATTGGTGGGAATGGTATGAAGCCGCTGTGAGGGTAATTATCAGGATATCTTTTAATAAAATACAATAATCATGAATCCAGTTCAAAGTCAGAAAATCACTCCGTTTTTATGGTTTAATAATCAGGCTGAAGAAGCGGTACATTTTTATGCGGACATTTTCCCCAATTCCGATATAACCTCCCTGAAAAAATGGCCGGAGGACTCTCCCTACCAACCAGGCCTGGTGCAACACGCCAAATTTCGCCTGGCTGATTTCCAATTTTATGCTTTTGACGGGGGAGCACAATTTGAATTTAACCCTTCCATATCCTTTTTCATCAACTGTGAATCCGAACAAGAAGTCGATCATTTCTGGGATCATTTATCGGAGGGTGGTACGCCGTTGATGCCGCTGAATGAATATCCGTTTAGTCCGAAATACGGATGGATTGCGGACAAATTTGGGGTATCCTGGCAGGTGATGTTGTCAGAGGTTAAACCGGCACAAAAGATTATTCCTTCTTTGTTGTTTGTCGGAGATCAGGCTGGTAAAGCACAGGAGGCTATGGCGTTTTATGCTTCCCTTTTCCCCCAAAGTGAAGTAAGGATGGTGTTCCCGTACGGTCCGGATCAGAGTCCCAACAAGGAAGGAACCGTGGCTTATGGAGACTTCATGCTGGAGGGTCAGCTTTTCGCCGCAATGGATAGTGCCTTGGAGCACAATTATACCTTCAATGAAGCAATTTCGCTGTACGTGGATTGCGAAGATCAACCCGAAATCGATCGATTATGGGAAGGATTTACGAAGGATGGAGCAGAATCAATGTGCGGGTGGTTGCAGGATCCCTACGGGGTTTGGTGGCAAATCATTCCGCGCTTTTTGGGCGAGGCTCTTCAAAAAAATGATTCGGAGCGGTCGCAAAATATGATGAGTGCTTTGCGTCAAATGAAAAAGTTGGACGTCGAAAAAATGAAGTCTGCTTATTACGGGTAGGGATGAGACCTGTAACTTACAAGTTTCGGCAGGTAAACGTTCCGGACCGGAAAGCTGACCCTGATATAGGGCTCGGAATCCGCGAATGGCCTGAAAATGTAATCATCCTAACCCATTTCTGTAGCTATGACAACTCACATCTGTTGTGGTTTTGGCGGTAAACATTTGTGATGTTTCATGGAATAAGTTGGCGCAAAAAGTGTGGAAAATATTTTGTAAAAGGATATATATTATTCTGATAACGGGTCTCAATATTATTATAAAAATAGGTTCACGCAGCGCACGCGGCGAATGGCACGCAGCGATCACAGCGTAGTCGTGGCGAACAGGACCCTACCAGCAACAAAGTTGCAGTCAGATTTACTTATGAACCCGGGGACCAGGGTAGGCACGCCTACCTAATCGGCAGACAACCGTGAAACCAAATAACAAAACAGAATTTGGTTCCCGCAGATGATCACAGAAGGGGATTCTCGCAGAAAGGTGCAAATGGGAAGCGTGATCGCGGCTGTCACTTATTGAAGTCTTTCAGCAATAACATTTTTAATTTCACGCAGCGCACGCGGCGAATGGCACGCAGCGATCACAGCGTAGTCGTGGCGAACAGGACCCTACCAGCAACAAAGTTGCAGTCAGATTTACTTACGAACCCGGGAACCAGGGTAGACTCGCCTACCTAATCGGCAGGCAACCGTAAAACCAAATAACAAAACAGACTTTGGTTCCCGCAGATGATCGCAGATGGGATAATTCAGCATAATCGTGGGGACTTGACTAAAGCTGGCCAATGCTTTTTGGAGCAAGTATTAATTAAAAAGTGTACCAACTTATTAATTGAAAAATGTACCACGTGTAAAAAATATCCCTATTTATATGTGCCGGAGGAATCTTTTTCCCGAAGTGGATTTCAGGTATTTTTCGTGTATTCGAGCTTCTGGTCTTGAGGGGAAAGATTTGGTGTAAATCAATTCAAAAGGAGCATAGGGTTTTGTGGAAAAGTTGTAACCTCTGTTGTGGGACCGTAATCTTCGTTCGATGCTGTTGGTTAACCCGACGTAGATGTAATCGTGCTCCAGGCTCTTTATGGCGTATACAAAAAACATATTCAAAAAAGTGCCGCAGGGCTTGCCTCCCGATTGGAAGGAGGGAGGGAGAGTCGAATTTACCTGACAGTCATCACGAAGCTTTGCTGAGTGATTACTGGTAGGCTCCCACATCGCTTTTATGGCAGATCCATATTTCTACTATGATACTGCCGGAGGAATCTTTTTCCCGAAGTGGATTTCAGGTATTTTTCGTGTATTCGAGCTTCTGGTCTTGAGGGGAAAGATTTGGTGTAAATCAATTCAAAAGGAGCATAGGGTTTTGTGGAAAAGTTGTAACCTCTGTTGTGGGACCGTAATCTTCGTTCGATGCTGTTGGTTAACCCGACGTAGATGTAATCGTGCTCCAGGCTCTTTATGGCGTATA
>CALGAA010000245.1 GCA_937952445.1 uncultured Bacteroidota bacterium
GATGGTGGCTTCGATCCGATCGCCGGGATGGATGTGATCCAGTCCTTGCAATACGATATGGTCGGTAGCCGGATTGGGGTAAAAATCGATGGACAATTCCTTATCCTGAAGTCTGCAACCAGTCCCAGCAGGACAAATGAAAAATGGCATATTGTATGATTTCCAGGCTTCGCATTGATTATTCGTCACCCAGATGGTGGCTTTGTAGGAATGCAATGGTTTGAAAGCATCACCTCCTCCATCTTCCCAAACTTGAGAAACTGGGAAAGGCCCTGGGTTTACTCCCACTTTATTCCACCCGGTTTCGTATTCTTCCAGAGTTTGTTCGTCCCTGATGACGCCCTTCCACCCGGTCCACTTGTAGTCACTGGTGATGTTTACCTGAACCACCTGTCCGGAATCAAAAGCGTTGGGATTAAACCCGTAATTATTAAAGGACACATCGGCGGAAGAGATTTCGGCTTCGCCAACCCAAACTCCATTACTTGTAATATCTGGATCGTCGTCATAAAGAGATACAAAACCTATTTCTTGGCCATTTCCGTTATATACCTTTATTCGGCCATTTTGACAATTTGCAGTAGTTACCATGATTGGTTTAAACAACTTAACTCTGTATTTTCCTTTGCTAAGATTATTAATTGTATAAGGGGCAGAATATGCATAATGAAAACCTGCAATTCTAATCCATTTATTTTGATTGAAATCATACTTTTCAAGTATTATCTGAATTCCAGCTAAATCAAGAGGTGATAGTGCAAATTTTGCGCAAGGATTAGTTCCTTGTAAATTTTGGTAGTTATACAAATTATTTTGATACGTGGGAATGGAATTTATTGTAACTTTATCACAACCTCCGGTGAGGGTTTGACTATGCCCTTTAAATGACAATCCTGAAAACCATAGAATTAGAAAGGTGGAAAGGTGTAAGGGTTTAAAGGTGTAAAGGTGTAAAATTTCATAATTTTATTTTTAATTGAAAAAATGGAAGTGAAAGGTAAGAAAAAAAAATGAGAATTAGTATATGGACGTTGCCTCTTTCAAAGTTTAACACATTTTTATTCACAATATGGAACATTGAAAAGGTCGCTTGACAAAATGAGATACTCACATATTTAAATGGATAATTGCCCCGACTTCATAGTTATTTTCCTACATTGACGTTTTAAAAATGATCATATGAATACAGAATCGGAAATAATAGCTCATTACGTTTCCATGGATCTGGACACTGAATCGCAGATGTATCTTCATACCCACGCCATGCGTTTTGCCTACTTATCGAGTATGGTTCGAAAAGTGCGTGATAATTTCAACCAGAATTCTATTCGGATCATGGACATCGGGCCGAGCTTTTTTACTGATATGTTAATGAAAAATTTCCAGGATGACCATATTTATACTCTCGGATTTTCGCATGAAGCCAGTCGTGGCGGTCACTTTCCAGAATCCATTAGGATAAACAAAGATCATTTTTATGCTTTCGATCTTAACGACACCCAGTTTCCTGAACAATGGATCACCCCCCCCACGATGGATATTGTGGTGATGGGGGAGGTGCTTGAGCATCTCTATACCAGTCCCGTTCATGTATTTCGATTTATGTCTTCGATTCTGAATCCCGGAGGTTACCTTATTGTCGGCACCCCCAATGCCACGGCTATTCAACGGCGAATGGAATTATTGTTTGGACGCCATCCTTATGAGATGATCCGGGAGACCAGGGATAATCCCGGACACTTCAGAGAATACACGGTGACCGAACTCAAGGAATTGGGCGAATTGGCCGGACTTGAGGTTGTGGACTATGAAGTGAAAAACTATTTCAAACGCAATACCTCAGTCGGTACACTATTTGATAAATTGGTCGGGTTCTTGCTCCCCGCTAATTTTAACAGCGGCATCAATATCGTGTATCGGAAGCCGAGTTTGAGGTCGGGGTAGCGATCTGTTTTATCCTTCAGCAACAAATTAGAATCTAGGATCGATAGTTCGGCGGATGGTTTGTCATCCTGCATAGAGCTGCAGAGCTGGGGTGGATGAAAAGCACTGCCGAATCAGTGGGGAGTGTTTCCCAATACAATACGGGATTTGGAGGTTCTACGGACCCACTACTCTTTTTTTCTTCTTGGCCCCCCTCCGAATCGAGGGGGTTAAAAAAGACGATTTCTTTGAAGCTCAACGAGCAATGTTCGCCTGGTGAGGTGGTAAACTCGGTACTCTTTTGATTATTTTATCCTAAAATAACTCAGCACCGGAAAATGATCCGAATTGAAATGACCGTCGATCCAGTGGCTCAAAATAGCGGTCTTCGTCGTGTGGATTTTGTCATTGGTAAAGATATAATCAATTCGACTTCCGCCTTCCCTGTTGATATCGAAACCGGTAAATGTGGTGCTCGGCCCCAATGGCGGGATTTCTGCGGTGGTAAAGGTGTCGTCAAACGCGGATGACATTTTTTGAACAGCCTCGGACTCAGGGGGTAAATTAAAATCGCCGGAAATGACCACCGGTTCACTGAGATCAGCCAGTTCATGGACTTTTTTTATGATCAAATCCACGCTTTTGACCCGGGCCGTTTGACCTCGGTGGTCAAAATGGGTGTTGAAATACCAGATTTTATCCTTTTTCCTTTTTTTGTATTGGAAATGACCATAGGTGCATATACGGGGTAAGGCTGCGTCCCAACCCTTAGATGGTTTTTCTGGCGTTTCAGAAAGCCAGAAAGTTCCTTTTTCCAGTAATTTGACCCGGTCCGTATGGTAAAATATCCCGCTAAACTCCCCTTGTAATTTGCCATCGTCCCGGCCCACGCCGATATATGCGTATTGGGTCAGCATACTGTCCAGGTATTCCATCTGGAAATGCAATGCTTCCTGGACACCGAAAAAATCCGGTTCGTAAAACGCAATTTCCCGAACCAGGCTTTCTTTCCGGTAGTCCCAGGAATCGTCGCCGTCATTGGCACTTCCATATCGGATGTTATAGGTCATCACGCTACGCTCCTGAGCATGGACTACGGAAGGGACCCACATCAGAAAGGCGAGGGATAAAACGGTAATGCGGAATAAAATTTTCATACCTGATATAATTTATAAGCTGTTGGATTAATGCCGTGAATGTACTTGTTTTATCAGAACATTTCAAGTGGGCCCACTATATTCATCAAACATTTTATCATATTTGTTGTGGAACAGAATTTGTTTTCAAGCCGTATCGGCGATGAAGTCTAATTCCCAATAAATTAACTAAATACCACCTCATATGTGGCGACAAAGGGTAATCCAATCGATCAAAACTGCTGAGCCTCCATTTGACGTGGTTGTGATCGGTGGGGGAGCCACAGGGTTAGGAATCGCCGTAGATTCGGCCAGCCGGGGATATTCAACGGTGCTGTTTGAGCGTGATGATTTTGCCAAAGGTACATCGAGTCGCAGCACCAAATTGGCTCACGGTGGGGTGAGATATCTCGCTCAGGGCAATATTCGGCTGGTGATGGAAGCGCTGAAAGAAAGAGGTTTGATGCGGCAAAACGCACCGGCACTCGTCCGGGATTTGCCGTTTATAGTACCGGCTTATCATTGGTGGGAGATTCCATTTTACCTGATCGGACTCAAACTGTATGATTTATTGGCGGGGAAACGCAGTTTGGGAAAATCCAGTTACCTGTCTGCTTCAGCGGTGCTGGAAAAAATTCCCTCCATTCAACAAAAAGGACTCAAAGGTGGAATCGTCTATTACGATGGTCAATTTGATGATAGTCGAATGGCTGTTACACTTGCTAAAACAGCTGAACAGTATGGCGCTCTGGTGGTCAATTATGCCGAGCCAATCAGAATCCAGAAAAACGCAGATAACGATGAGTTTGAATTAACCGTGCGGAATCATATTTCCGGCGAGGCCCTTTCGATCTCGGCAAAATCGGTTTTTAATGCCACCGGTGTATTTGTGGATGGCATTCCCCAAATCGAGCCGAATTCCCGGCAGCGATTAATCGCTCCCAGCCGGGGTGCGCATATCGTGGTAGATCGACGTTTTTTATCCGGTCACCATGGATTGATGATCCCCAAAACCGCTGATGGACGAGTACTATTTACCATCCCCTGGTACGGCAAAGCTTTGATCGGAACTACGGATACCCCGGTGGAAAATGTAGAAAAGGAACCTCAGCCTTCGGAAGAAGAGATTCAGTTCATCCTGGATACTGCCCGGAGATATATGAATCCAGCCCCTGGATGGGAGGATATCCGCTCTGTATTTGCAGGTCTGCGTCCGCTTGCAGCCCCGCAAAACTCAGGTCAGAAAACGAAAGAAATTTCACGTGGTCATCGTATTTTGGTCATGGATGATCAGACGATTGCTATCATCGGAGGGAAATGGACGACGTATCGCCAAATGGCTGAGGACGCCCTCGATCAGGCTATAGCGATTGGTCGGTTGCCAGAACGAGCATGCAAAAGCGAAAACCTTGAGCTGTGGGTGTCGGAAATTGATCGAAAATATGGATTGGGGGTTGAGTGCCGGATCAAGCCCGGTATGACCAGGGAAGAGGAAGACATTGTGAATAGGAGCAGGGATGGACAATTGATCCCAGGTTATCCATGGACCGAGGGAGATGTGCGTTATATGATCCGAGAGGAGTACGCCATGACCATCGAAGACCTTTTAAGCCGGCGGATGCGGATATTGGTATTGGATGTCGACGAAGCCATCCGGATAGCTCCCCAAATATCTGAAATTTTGGAAAATGAGTTGGGCGCCGAACAATACAATAAAACCAATGATCTGAAGCAATTTTTGGATCTCGCTAAAAATTACAGGTGGAAGTCCTCAGATTTTTGAAAAAATTCTTACTTTAAATCTTTTTTATGTTTGGATATTTCATGGAGGTGATTTTACCTCTCGCATCAAAAAACCGTTTTTAATGGCCGAAAAATATATTCTGGCTCTGGATCAAGGAACTACTTCGTCCCGGGCGATCATTTTCAATCGAGCAGGCGAAATTGTTTCCATAGCCCAAAAACCGTTTCAACAATATTTTCCCAAAGCAGGATGGGTGGAACACGATGCCCGGGAAATCTGGGCGACTCAGTCTGGCGTGGCGGCAGAAGTTGTTGCCCAATCAGACCTAACAGCTGAGGATATCGAAGCTATCGGTATTACAAACCAGCGGGAAACTACGGTAGTATGGGACATTGAGACCCAGCAACCCATTCATCATGCCATCGTATGGCAGGACCGGCGCACCTCAGAATATTGCGAACAACTCAAAGCGGATGGTCACGCGGAAATGATTCGATCCAAAACGGGCCTGATCATCGATGCGTATTTTTCAGCAACGAAATTAAAGTGGATTCTGGATCACGTCGAAGGGGCAAGAGAACTTGCACGTGCAGGTCGTTTACGATTTGGAACAGTGGATTCATGGTTGATCTATAAATTCACCAAAGGAGAAGTACACGTTACTGATATCACCAATGCGTCTCGCACGATGTTGTACAATATTCACGATCAGAAATGGGACACCGATTTACTCGAATTATTTGATATACCTCCGAGTATGTTGCCAGAAGTTAAGTCCAATAGTGAAATTTTAGCTACAACCTCTACAGCGTTATTTGCGAAGTCGATCCCGATTGCTGGAGTGGCCGGGGATCAACAATCAGCTCTTTTTGGCCAGATGTGCCTGGAGAAAGGGATGGCCAAGACGACTTATGGCACCGGATGTTTCCTGGTGATGAACTCAGGGAAAGATGCGATTCATTCCAGGAATAATCTACTCACGACGATCGGGTGGAAACGGGGAAAAGAAGTTACCTACGCCCTGGAAGGAAGCGTGTTTATCGGCGGAGCTGCCATTCAGTGGCTTCGGGATGGATTGAATATTCTGGATGATGCTGCTGAATCGGAATCGATGGCCACAGCGGTGGCAGATAATGATGGGGTGTATTTTGTACCTGCCTTATCCGGACTGGGAGCACCGTACTGGGATCAATTTGCCCGGGGTACCATCGTAGGTATTACACGGGGCACTTCGCGGAACCATCTCGTTCGGGCCGCGCTCGAAGGAATTGCTTATCAGGTCGCTGATGTCCTCAAAGCCATGGAGCAGGACATGGGAGCGCCTTCCACGGAAATGCGGGTGGATGGCGGAGCTGTAATGAATAATTTCTTAATGCAATTTCAAGCCGATATAATTCAAAGTAGGGTTATCCGACCAGAAGTGATGGAAACGACTGCCCTGGGAGCGGCATATCTGGCTGGATTAACGACAGGCTTTTGGAAAAGTATCGACGACATTCAATACCAATGGAAGGTCAATCGGGAATTTGAACCAAATATGTCCGACGAAGAGGCAACCCGTCTGATCAATCGATGGCACGAGGCCGTAGATCGATCCCGTGGCTGGGGAAAATAGTTTTTATCACAAATCGTAATGTTTAACAAATGACTCCATTTATCGCTGAATTAATGGGCACGTTCTTGCTCATCCTACTGGGCAATGGTGTAGTGGCCAACGTTGTCTTAAAGAATACCAAAGGGCACGACTCGGGTTGGATTGTCATCACCACCGGCTGGGCACTGGCCGTATTTGTAGGGGTAGTAGTCGCAGGGCCTCATAGTGGTGCACACATTAATCCTGCCGTTTCGGTGGGTTTGGCAGCAGCAGGTAAATTTGAGTGGGCTTTGGTTCCCATCTACATTCTGGGCCAGTTGATCGGCGCTGCGATGGGAGCCCTGACCGTTTGGATTTTTTACCGGTCACATTACGAGATTTCTACTGACCCGATCTCCATCAGAGCGACTTTTTGCACCCATCCCGAGATTCGGCACAAAACAAATAATTTCATGTCTGAACTGATTGGAACATTTGTTCTGATATTGGTGGTGTTATACATTACGGGCGCCAGTCTGGAAGATCCGAGCAACACTCCGATCGGGCTGGGTTCATTGGGTGCCATTCCGGTGGCTTTTCTGGTATGGGCCATAGGACTGAGTCTTGGGGGAACGACTGGTTATGCTATAAACCCTGCCCGGGATTTGTCTCCGCGGATCGTGTATAGTGCGTTATTTCGAAATGGCGATCACGATCCCGACTGGGATTACGGTTGGATTCCCTCGATCGCGCCCCTGGTGGGTGCTATCCTGGCGGGTGTTTTATTTATCTTTCTTTAAAATAAGGTTAGTCAGTAGAAATGAACCAAATAGATTAATGGTCTGATTTGGGACAATTCATCCCTATCTGGGAGAGTAAAGAAGACCAGTTGGGGGGAAATATTTACCAATAATAGATCTGCCTTTCCACTTCTTCTATGTGGTATGTCAGGTTCAGACCCTGTTGTTCCGGGGCTGGAACCATTATAGGATTCTGTCGAGGAGAAAAATGAAGAGGAAAAGTGGGTAGAATTGACGGTGGGGTAGGGGCAAAAAGAAAACCCCAGTTACTGTAACCAGGGTTTATAAGAGAGCGAAAGACGGGATTCGAACCCGCGACCCCGACCTTGGCAAGGTCGTGCTCTACCAGCTGAGCTACTTTCGCATTGTTTGGTTTTAAGAGGCGGATGCAAATATAAGAGTTATTTGTGAATGGCAAATATTCAACATGAAAATTTATCGATTAAATAGGAACAACTGTTTGATTGTATTCGGAAAGTATTAGTTTTGTGGCGCCGAATTCAAAAAGAGGGTGATCAGACATGTGAATATACCAGCCCGGGTGGTGGAATCGGTAGACACGCAGGACTTAAAATCCTGTGACCATTGCGGTCGTGCGGGTTCAAGTCCCGCTCCGGGCACAAAAACAGAGTGAAAATGAGAGCGAGAGCGAGGATTTTCACTCTGTTTTTACTTCATTCTCATTCTCATTCTCGCTCTACTAACATGGTAGCATGTTTGATTTTCAAAGACTTACGGTGTATGTAAAAGCCAAGGAATTTCACATGGCCTGTAAAGCTTTAATTGTAGACCATAGTCTTGATCATTATGTTTCCAACCAACTTGGGCGTGCATCGCTTAGTATACCACTGAATATAGCGGAGGGATCAGGAAAATTTTCAAAAGCAGATCGGA
>CALGAA010000246.1 GCA_937952445.1 uncultured Bacteroidota bacterium
GACCTTTGATGAGGGAACCGAGGATCCCTATCCGAGGGTGGGAAGGCATAGCCTATGCTACATAAGCCTTTTGATGATGAAACCAGGGCGAAAAAAATCCGTCAGATGGCTCACGATTTTAGTGACTGGTGCGCTACTATAGCCCCATAATTTAACATCAAACTACCTCGATCGATTGTAATCATAAAAATATTTCAAATTTCTCAGCGTATTGATTATCTTACCAATCCAAAAATATAAAAATCTATGTGGTCAATAATCGTTTGGATCATAATCGGTGGTATCGCCGGATGGCTGGCTAACCTAATGTGGAAAAGATCTGGTGTCGGGTTAATTCCAAATATCTTACTGGGCATTGCCGGGGCTATCGTTGGTGGTTTCGTTTTCGGACTGCTTGGTATGCAATCAACGGGTACATGGGGCTCTTTCATCACGGCGCTGGTTGGAGCATTTATTTTGCTATGGCTCCGATCCTTTTTTTTCCATACCCGTAAATGATTCATTTTTTTGGCTGATACCAATATCGATTCTGACCTCCTTTACAAATGGAGGATGATCCTTGGCCCTGTCGAATCACCATCCCCGGAAGATGAAAAGCCGGAGGAAAAATCAGACGAACCTTCCGATCAGCTGACTGCAGAAGAAGAAAACGACGATGATTCGGAGGAGGCTCAGGAAATTCCTGCCCAGCCCAAATCCACGACGGACGCCATCGAACTGGATCCGGAAAACCAACGGGTGGACAAAGCGCTTTCCCTGCTGTTCGATCATACCGAAAACAAAATACTTCGCCGCTCCAAAATTCGCCTCAACACGTGGCTGCAAGACATCAGAGAACTGTTTCCATACCAGCAGACTCTCTTTTTGCAAAAAGAAGCCATCGATCACCTTGGAATAGGAGCCTTGTTGTTCGAAAAAGAAGTATATGATTCCCTGATTCCGGATATAGATTTGATCCGAACCATCCTCGAATTAAAAGATCAGATACCGCCCGATCGAACCGAAGACATCAAAGAATTGGTTCGCATCTATGCACGGGAGGTAGAGGAAAAAATATTGTGGAACCTTCAGAATACATTATCCCATCAGTATGAAAAGGGGCAACCGACCACCCATCCCCGAAAAAATGAAATTGACTGGCCAAAGACCATTAAATTAAACCTCCGGCACTACCAATCCGATTTGCAATCACTCATTATTAAACGCAAATACGGTTATCAAAAGAAAAGAAGGGGATACCCCGAATTATTCCTGGTGGTTGATTCCAGTGGCTCCATGGTGGAGTCGATGATTTCCACAGCGATCATTGCCTCTATTCTGGGACACATTCGGACCATTGAAACCCGACTGATCTTATTTGACCATGAAGTAGCTGATCTTTCGGACCATTTGGAAGACATCGTTGACCTGTTGTTTCATATCCAAATGGGTGGTGGTACCAACATCGTAAGAGCTCTGGATTATGTGCACCAAAAGATCCAAAATCCGAAAGAGACATACCTATTCCTCATCAGCGATCTCTACGATAACAGGGGAGATGAAGGCGTATTTCAACAGATTTCCTCACTTCAAAAAGAAGGTGTATCGATCCACTGCATTCTCGCCCTACAGGATCATGCCGAATCAGAGATTTTCAGGTACAACAAAAAACTGGCTACGGCATTGACCAACGCTGAAATCCCCTGCTATTCAGCCTCTCCTGACCAATTTCCGGAAATGCTGAAACAAGCGCTGGAACGGACCGGTCAGGTGAAAGGGAGTTAGAAATGGGCAGTAGATAGTAGGGGCCGGCCTCGGTGAGACTCATCTCTGTACTTGCTTTAGTATGATGCCACATGGCCTGGAAAATATCACGAAAATCTTACCCGGAAGAGCACCTTCAATTATGCATATGGCCTTCTGTTCCAATCAGGTGACGGGCACTTCCAAAGTGCCAACCACCCACGAGAGAATCGGGATCTTACACCATTGTAGATCCCTCTTATTTCTCTCGACCAAAGATTGAGTATAAAAAAAGGGCTACCCCTTACGGGACAGCCCTTCTTGACCATATTAATTTTAAAATTACCTTCCGGTCCACCACAAGGGTGTAAACACATCATCAGGCCCACCCAGATGCTGCAATGCCTGAGAATATCCATCAGGAACATTGCTCTCCAGATTTGCCGGATACTTTAGTCGCTGAGGGAAAAACTCCCATCTGCTCTCCGTATAATTGTTGTCATTTAATTGCGGCATGTTGGGCAACGCATTTTCCACAGCCGGATTTTCAAAAAACGGCAAACCAAGTCGTCGGTGATCATTCCAGGTTTCCAGAGGCAACCAGGGAGATTGTGCGATAAACTTCTGCGTCAAAATCTTGGTTAAAGCGTCATTTTTCACGGTACCATTCATGTACAAATGGTTGTCCGGATACGAAAACTCGACGGTCCCGGTTTCTCCGGTGTACCCATTCACGTATTCCATGGTAACTGTTGCAGGAGGTTCTGTAGTATGGTTCCATGAAACCGAGGTGCCAACACGGTTGTAATCTTCCGACGTCAGGTACTCCTCCACAAAATCTGACACTCCCCAGTATTCGAAACTTTCCCGGATTCCGGCCTCATAGGCTTCCTGACCGCTCATTGGCGTATTCCATCCCCGTACTGCCGCTTCGGCAATCAGGAAATAAGATTCCCACGACGGGAAAAAGATCCGCTGTGACGAACCATCTCTGAATCGGTTGGCCAATCTAGGCACTGCACCAGCATGGCTGTATACGTTGTTTTTGGCTCCTTTTGCTCCCCAGCTTCCGATGCTGGGTGCATTCCAGGTAAATGCAGCTTCGATCTCCTTAACTACCGTATTTCCGTCCTCCGTCACCAATGTCCTCTTTGTATCACCAGTAAGGGGAAGGTCGTACGTCGGATAACGATTCATTTCAGGATTGTCGAAATCCCCGGGTATGATAAACTGGACATATGAACGGGGGTCTATGGTTTCGTGAAGTCCATCAAACCAATAGCCGGCAGACGGATCGTTGGTTTCTGTGGTAAAATGATCCTCGTACCTTTCCCCTAGATAATTGCCCGGTTTTACATATTGTCCATAGCTGGCGGGTAATTGATCTTCGCTTTCAATGCCACCCAGACCAATCATCAGGTTGTTCATCGTCGGAGAGAGGTATTGCATGTTCCATTCCCGGGTCATCACCCCGGTTAGCGGATCCCAGCCTCCTGTTTCCTGCACCTGGAAATTGTCATCCAGGGAGGAGATAAACTCGTTGGTATTGGCCGCAGCTTCAAAGTGCTCACGAGCCATGGCCGGGTCAGCTTCGGACACTCGCATGGCCAGTCGCATACGCATGGAATTTCCGTATTTCACCCATTTGGCAAAATTGTACCCATAAGCCGGGTCATTGTTTTGGATGGTATTGGGCGGTGTAATGGTCAGGTCCATTTCGGCCACTGCTTCCTGCAATTCCGTCAATAAGAAGGTGTACACTTCCTGCAAGCTATTGAAATCAGGATTGACCCCCTGAAATCCATTGATGGGAAGCGGCCCAAAGTTATCGGCCATTTCGCTCAACAGATATACCCGCCAAATCCGGGCCACCTGCTTGAGATTGTTGGTGTATTCCTTCAAGTGACCGTTCGCAATTCGTTTGTCCGCGATTTCCACCGCGGTATCCGCATTGTTCAACCAACCCGAAACATACCGAAAGTAATCGGAGGTCCAGCCATCGTCGTACGCACCCACGGGCAGCGTATTGGTTCGATCCATCCGACCCGCAGCTTTCCAATACAACACAAAAGCCCGTTCAGCGATATGTGGGTCCTGTTGCGCACCCACGATGGAGTTATTGATAAAATATTCGACCTGAACCTGATCTTCACTGGCTGCAGTAGGGTTGATGTTGATTTCATCAAAATCCGAACATGCTGCGAAAAAGCCAAAGACCAGCACGGTGAGTAATAATGATCTGATAATATTTTTCATTTCTATGCTATTTAGAATCCGATTAGTAAATTAAAATAGACGCTGCGTGAGGTTGGTGATGACAGGTTCTCAAACCCAACAGCGTTGGTAGCAGTAGCATACACAGACTCTGGATCCACTCCATTGAGGTGGCTTTTCAGCATAGCTACGTTGTTCATCGAAGCTCCGATCTGGAGTCTTTGCATTCCGATCCCCCGAATCATTTCGGTGGGGAAAGTGTAATTGAGTTGCAAAGTTCTGATCCTGATGTTGGTCGCGTCGTAAATGTTCTGTTCGGTGATTCCCAGGTTTCCGCTTCTTGCAGCGATGGTAGTCCAATAGATTTCCGGGGAAACCGGGGTAGAATTGACCGCATATCCTCCGCCTTCTTGCTCCACTACCCCATCAAATACGATATCGTCTCGTTTTCCATCAACCACAGTGATCGCCGCGTTTCCGGATTGTTGCAATGCTCTGTTCGTTCCAGAGAAAATTTCACCTCCAAATCGGCCATCGATCTGCATGCTCAGAGATACATTTTTGTAGCTAAATGTATTCGTGAAGCCAAGCAATGCATCGGGTTGTTGATTCCCCAACCGGACCCGCTCGGGGTTACTCAAAGGAATGCCGCTACCATCCACCACTATTTTTCCATAGTGCGGGCTGGACTGATCGGTCACTCTTAAAAATTCGGTTCCCCAAATTTCTCCATACCGCTGTCCGGCTACGGCCAGAATGGAAATATTGTCAAATCCACCCAATCCATATTGGGTAACATCATCAGTGAGTTCGACAACGGTATTGATGTTTTTAGCATAATTAAGACTCATGTCCCAATTGAAGCCATCCAGGTTTTCGATAACGGTTCCATTGAGCGTTAATTCAAATCCTTTGTTCTCAATGTTTCCAGCGTTCACCTTTTGGGCATTATACCCACTCAGTGGGTTGAGCGGTATATCGATCAGCTGACGTGTGGCGTTGGATTTGTAATAAGCAAAATCGATGCCCAGTCTGTTCTCGAACAATCTGGCATCAAAACCAACTTCCCACGATTTGATCAATTCACTTCGGACATCGGGATTGTACAATACATTGTTTTTGGAGGCAATGGTATTTCCCAGTGGGTCGTTACCGATTGAATAAAAGTTGTACAATTGGTATGGAGGCAGGTCGTTCCCCACAGCGGCATAAGAGGCGCGAATCTTACCAAACAACAACCAGTTAGGTAAATTTCCACCGTTGGCTTCGATCATATCGGTCACTACCCAGGAGGTGCTGATGGAAGGGTAAAAGAAAGATCGGTTTTCCTTGCTCAGGGTCGATGACCAGTCGTTTCGACCGGTGATATCGAGGAACAAATAGCCGTCATAATTGAACTGAACCGTTCCGTAAAGTGAATTAATCTTACGCTCGCTAAACCCTTGATTCACAGTCGGATTTGTTACCCCGTTGTTGAGTGAAAATAAATTGGGCACCACGAGCAACCCTGAATTGGAACTCAGACTTCGATGCGTCTGATGCATCAGGTTACCCCCCAGATTAACGGCTCCACCCAGTCTGCCCCACAAATCGTCCTTTGAGGCCGTCAGGAGTGCGCTGTAGTTGCCTTCAACGAATGAATTGGAACCCAGACCGTACTGTCCGGTTGTGGCAAGAGGGCTACCCCCGTACAGTTTTGATTCGGTATTGGTATTGTATAAATCAAATCCGGCTCTTATTTCTGCAGTCAACCAGTCGGTGAGTTGATTTTTCACCATTCCATTGACCAAAAACCGGTTTCGGGTATCAGCGTTGAGGTTGTTTCTTGAGGCCCAATACGGGTTGACCGCGTTGGACGGGAGGTACCAAATCATATTCCCGAATTCATCACTTCCTTCGCTGTATCTGGTTACATCGATGGACCGGGGCAACAAATACATCGTCGCAAAAGCATTCGAAATATTCACACCATTGAGCGGACGATTCTCTGCCGATGTTTTCATATACTGAACTTTAACATCGGCCGTCCACCGGTCGTTGTAGCCAAAATGGGAAACTGATCGGGTTAACATATTCAATCGATCGAGTTTAGCTCCGGGTATCAAACTGTTATCTGTCAGGTAATTAATGGATGAAAATACAGATGTAGCGCCCGAAACTTGTTGTTGGAATGACAAGCTGTGGTTCCAACTGGTTCCTGAACTAAAATAATTTTCCAGGTTATCGTGAGCCTGCATAGTAGAGGTTGTTCCATCAGACAATTCGATGGTTTGGCCTGTGATTTCAGGACCCCAGCTCTGACTGGAAATATTGTTATAAATGCCATTGCTTCCCTGACCAAAAATGCTTTGAATTTCGGGCTTCATAAACAAGGAAGACGAACCCAGGGTGCCGGAATAGGTAATTCCCAATCCATCCTGTGCTTTTCCGGTTTTGGTGGTAATCAGGATAACACCGTTACCTGCCCGTGATCCATAGAGAGCAGCAGCTGAAGCTCCTTTCAATACGGTCATGCTTTCGATGTTTTCGGGGTTGAGGTCCCCCAGACCATTCCCCATATCGGTAGACGGGTTCCAAAAATCGTTGTTCGACGCACCGGTAAAGTTGTCCATGGGGATTCCGTCGATCACGATCAGCGGTTGGTTGTCTCCGGTGAGTGAATTGTTCCCCCGGAGGACAATTTTAGATGATCCCGCCGGGCCATTACTTCCGCGGATGACCTGCAGTCCGGCTACCTTTCCAGAGATGGCGTTGGCGATGTTGTTTTCCCGGGCAACCACCAGATCGGGTCCCCCAATTTCCTGCACAGAATACCCCAATGCCTTTTTCTCTCGCTCGATACCTAAAGCAGTTACCACGATTTCATCCAATGCCAAACCACCCTGTATTTGGATGTTCAACATTTCTTCTCCATTGTACGGAACTTCAATGGTTTGATATCCGACATATGAAATGATCAAAACGGGAGATTCTGTTTGGGCAGTTAATTCAAACAATCCGTCAAAATCTGTTGTCGTTCCGTTGTTCTCAGTGTCTTTTTCCAGTACGCTGGCACCGATGATGGGCTCACCACTACTAGCGTCGGTGATCGTTCCCCGAATCGTCTGTCCGTAAACTACCGCAGTAGTAAAAGCAGAGAGGAGAAATATTCCTATGAGCATGCCCCACCGCCTGGACGAGGCCATTCTCTGAATTAAAGATTTTGTCATTTGGCAATGTTTAGTATTATTAATTATAGAATTGATCACATATATTGATCTATAGTTATCACAAAACGATCTATATGTCGATTTCGCTGTTTCCATTTTAATTCACCATCTGGTTTCCCATCTGAATCCTCTCCAATGACTCCACCACCAGATCGGCCGCTCCGATCAACTCGGCATCAGGCCCGATCTCGGACATTTTCAATTCCATATTCTCGGCGAGTTTGCCAATACTGTGTTCATTAATCGCCTGCTGTACAGGTGGCCACCAGTATTTCCCGGGGACCGACCCCAAACCACTCAGCACGATCAGGCCCGGATTGAAAAGGTGAATCAAAATGGATAATCCCCGACCCAGATTTTGACCAAGGTTTTTCAACAAGCCGATGGCCACCGAATCCCCGGCCACGATTGCTTTAAAAATTTCCTGAATCGCCTCGGTTCTATCCTCAGGTAACTCACTGGGTAGAATTGTTCGGACACCGTCTTGTAGATCCAATCTGGCTTTCTCAAGCAAGACATTTAGCGAAGTTTCCGTTTCAAGGCAACCTACCTTTCCACAACTACATACCTTACCATTTTCAAAAAGGGGAATGTGACTAAATTCACCGGCATAGCCATTCTCTCCACGAAAAACACGATGACCGATGATAATACCCAGGCCGATTCCCCAACCAATATTAATCACGAGGGTATTCTTTCGGTCTCGGGCCAATCCGTGGCGCAATTCAGCCAGGGCGATCAGCGATGAATCATTGTCTATAAAAACAGGTAACCCGATTTTTGACTCCAGGTATCCTACCAGACTTCCGTTCTTATGGTTTAGAAAAGTGTGGTTCACCCCTTTGCGCACGTTTATGAACCCCGGCATCCCAATGCCAACTCCGATGATCTTAGCCCGCTCCAGCCCGCTTTCCTCGATATACTGGTCGATAAAATGACCAAGTGCCTTTACATCGCTCCCATCGTCTGAAAGGGGAATGTTTTGGGAGCGCTTCTCAAAAACCGACGTGCCGTTCAAGTCAAGAACCACGATTGTCGTGTACACCTGGTTCACCGCCACACCGATAATGTAGCCCACGTACGGTTTGAAAGAATACAACTGCGCACGACGACCTCCTCTGGATTTTGACAAGCCATTTTCCATCAGGATCCCATCTTCTACCATCTCGTTGATCAGAGAAGTTGTAAAAGGAACACTTTTCTGAATTCCCAGGCTTAGGTCCGATACCGCCATTTCCTTATGCCCATAAAGGCACTTGATCAGGCGAAGTTTAAACACATTATCGAATATCAAGCTATGCAAAAGTTCCTATTTTAATCAGACACTTCACAAATCTAATATTTTATTTTTAAACTATTTAATATGTTGGTAATATTTTTTTCTTATGGGGCTACAATTAACTCGATATCAACTTATCTTAGGCGTTTGTGTGGACACATACAGTCTTTGTCATACAAATTGGCTGTACCAGATCCAAAAGTCCTGGATTAAGACAAGCTTATTGTCGGTTATTGCATTCATGTCAGCGGTGCTGAGATTACGGGAAACTCTACATGACAAGGTTATTTTTGTCATATCGAAGAAACTCATCAGCGTTTAACACCTGCTATATAAGGCTTTGGATGAGGAAGATTTGACGAAAAAGAAATCGTCAGAAGGGTCACGAATTTAGTGCCAGAGGCACCGGGGAAATCCCGACTCCTGAATTGTTTGATAAATAATACTATCTTATTGAAAAAAAGTAGGAGTCGGGCATTCCGTGAAATATTACCTTACACGATGAATTTTTATTGTATAAAAAACACTTTGATTTCCATGATTCGATTACCATTTCTTCTCACCATTCTGGCCACCATGCTGTGGACCATCCCAGGGGTCAGCCAAAGTTCAGCTAACGTTAAAAAATTACGGGATTTCATCATCTATGAAGACGCCGACTACTATTCCTCTTTTCCATCCGTCGTTAAAAAAGAAGACGGAGAGATTCTCGTAGCATTCCGTCGCGCACCAGACCGATCGGTGTTTAGCGAATCCGGCACCAATCACGTGGACCCAAACAGCTATCTGGTTTCCGTACGATCCAGGGACAACGGCCTGTCCTGGTCCAAAGAACCGGAACTGATTTACGCCCATCCATTTGGAGGGTCACAAGATCCTTGTCTGCTCCTGCTCGAGGATGGGACCATGCTCTGTACGAGCTATGGCTGGGCATTTGTCCGGGATAACGCGGTGGAAAATATGAAACAACCAGTCTTTGAAAACATCAAAAACTCCGTTTTCCTGGGGGGTTATTATTTACGCTCCACCGATGGAGGTGATTCCTGGAGCGGACCCCTCTATCCTCCCAATCTTCCCATGGAAATGAAATTCACTCCCATGGGCAATCCTCTTCCGGCTTACAATCGCGGCGCACTCTATGAGGGAAAGGATGGTCGCATATTCTGGGTTGTAGCAGGCAGTTATGATGAAGACAACATCCGCAAAACAGGAAATTTCCTGTTGATTTCAGAAGATAAAGGGCTGACCTGGAACTATTCATGCCCGGTCGCCACGGATGAAAAAGCGGTATTCAACGAAACATCCATTTACGAGACTCCGAAGGGGGATTTGGTCGCTTTTATCCGGACTGGTGGGTTAGGAGACCAGGCTTGCATCGCACGATCGACAGATGGAGGCAAATCTTTCAGTCCCTGGGAATCGATGGGATTTCAGGGACACCCATTACAAGCCACACGGTTGCCTGACGACA
Organism: uncultured Bacteroidota bacterium; assembly: GCA_937952445.1. Lineage (GTDB taxonomy): Bacteria > Bacteroidota > Bacteroidia > Chitinophagales > Saprospiraceae > Membranihabitans. The sequence continues at coordinate 9,896 of CALGAA010000246.1, forward strand.
GGGTTTTCCTGGTTTACGGCTACAGGCATGAGCCATACGGCATCCGGGCCCGCATCCTCAATGCCGAATGTACAGATTATGAAACCGCTGAAGAAATTATCATCCGGGACGACGGCGGAAGTCGTGACATAGGTTATCCATGGGCAACCGTCATTGATGAAGACAAGGTTTTGGTTACCTATTACCTGAATCTCGATAATGGAACGAGACACATCGCCGGAACCATCCTGGAAATAAACAACTGATAAAGCAAAAATTTCATTTTATGCACCCCGCACAACAATCACGCAGGTCTTTTCTCAAAACATCCACTTTGTCAGGGGTTTCCCTGATGTATTTACCTGTTCTTTCGAAATTCCCTGGATATTCATCAAAGCCACTGGATTATTCGATCGATCACCTCATACCCACCCGCTTGTTTGACGGTAGTAAATGCTGGGTTCATCCCAGGGCTGGAATCGTTCCCAGCGCTGGTAACCAGGGAAAGCCCCGGGTGGTGATGACCATGAATACACTGGATCTGGATGGAAGCGATGTATTTAAAGGCATGTTTGGATTTGAAACCGATGACGTGGGGGAAAACTGGACCGAGATTGAACAGCTCGCTCCCCTTGCCCCCCGGTTTGAGGTAATCGAAGGCGTCAATCGACCGGTCGCGGCCAGCGATTTTTGGCCTATGTTCCACAAGAAAAGCAACCAACTACTCGGTATTGGCCACACCGTCGTATACACTCCCGAATGGAAAGTCACCATGCCCCGACCGCGGCATACCTCCTATTCCGTGTACAATCCCACCAACAGAGAGTGGTCCACATGGAAAAAACTCGAGTTACCTCCTTTGCATAAATTTCATAATTCCGGCGCCGGATGTGCACAGCGTTACGATTTACCGGATGGAAAAATACTTCTCCCGGTCTCCTTGTATCCCAAAGACAAGAACTCCCACATTACGGTGTTGGAATGCGCATTTGACGGTACTGACCTCACCTACCTCGGCCAGGGGAACGAACTGGGCATCAACAACCAGACCCGGGGCTTGCACGAAGCATCGATCACCCACTTTGACGGTCGTTATTATATGACCATTCGCAACGATGAAAGAGGATTCCTTTCAACCAGCGAGGACGGGCTTCATTTTACCCCTATCCAACCCTGGACATTTGACGACGGGAGTGAACTGGGTAGTTACAACACCCAGCAGCACTGGGTCACTCATAGCGATGCCCTCTATCTGGTATACACGCGGCGGGGTGCGAACAACGACCACGTATTCCGGCACAGAGCTCCGCTCTTCATCGGTCAGGTCGACCCGGTAAAGTTGTGCGTGATCAGGGAAACTGAGCGTGTCCTGGTTCCGGAGCGAGGAGCCCGGCTGGGAAATTTTGGTGTAACAGACATCAGTCCCGATGAAACCTGGGTAACCGTCTCAGAGTGGATGCAGCCCAGAGGTGTGGAAAAATATGGAAGCGATGGAAGCGTGTGGGTAGCCCGGTTGCATTGGGATCGACCCAATAAGTTGTTCTGAGGCTTTCCATTTCCCCCTTTTAAGCGTCGTCATCTCTTTGGTTTATTACCGGGGACGGGATTATACTCATTCAGGAATAGCATTATTCCCAAAAGTGCCCTTCGGGATGAAAACTCATCTTCAATCGATGAGCATATCAGATGGGAATGATCCCAAAAAGATTGCGTAGGAAATGAGTTGACCGTTCAATTCAAAAAGGAATCTCCGGAAATTTATTCCGACGAACCGACCAATACCCATTGATACGAACCATTTACTTTTTCCACGCCCCAAAATCCAAACGCCGCGATCGAACGGTCACCATTCTGATTCAACTGGGTCGGACCCGTGGCTCCAAAATGAGATTTGGCCTTTTGGGTAAACAATTCTTTAAATTTCGTAAAATCCATCTGAGAATCAGCAGAAGATTGTCGGGTCAGGGCCGTCACCCACAGCGCGTCATACGCTGCCAGGGCAAATGCCGAAACGGACAATCCGGTTTCAGCTTCGATCTGATCCGACAAAGGTCCCCACGTAGAACGAGCGTTTTCCGGCAAAGTAAAATTGGGTGCAATAAACTCGGTCGCAATCGCAAAATCCGCTGCAGCGGGGCTATTGACCAGAGCCTCACTACTCACCAAACCATCACCCCCATACCACTTTACTGAAGATAATGTAGGATCATCAGCAGCCTGCTCCATGAGCGTCACACCCTCATCAAAGGCGGCCAGGTAAACACCGGTTTGCTCCGGTCCGAATTCGTTCCCGGCTTCCAGGATCCGATCTTCGATGGTCCCGATAATCGCACCAAAATCTTCGGTATCAATTCCATACGGCTCAATCGAATAAACGGTTCCGCCCAAATCTTCAAACGCTTTCACCAGATCAATTTCCAAACCTCGGTTGCCCACGTCATCCCGGCTGGCGGTGACCAACCCCCGGATCCCATCTTCGTATATCTGCCTGGCTAAAGCTTCTCCTTCCAACGTCCCGTCGGGGCAAAACCGAAACACGTTATCGCCCGGCAAACTAAGGCTGCCTGCCGTACTGGCATTGCTGATGACCAACACATTATTCTGATCAGCAAAGGATTTGAGCGCAGAAAGTTCTGCACTGGATTGAGGTCCGATAATGACTTCAATTCCATTTGCCGCCGCTGCTTCCAGATGCGACAATGCTTTTTCCGGATCGAGTTCGCTGTCGTATATTTCCACGCTGACCCGACCATTATATCCCACAGTATTAAAATAACCGTTGATTTCCTCTACCGCAATTTCAAGTGCCGCCGCCGAATTTATTCCCAGGGTAGACCATTGGCCTTCGAGTGACAAAATCGCTCCGACGGTGATGTCGTGCTGTTCGGGTTTTACATCATCCTCCGATGTACATGCTGAAAAAGACAGCATGAAAACAAAAAAAGCCAGGGAAGTAAAAGTGGAAATGCGTCTGAGTATTTTAAACTCCATCTGAATCGTGTTTGTATGGCAATGAATTCTAAATCATTAATCTATATAGGTCACAACCTAATTTATTCAGGCTAATTCTGCAAACATAGGCATTCACATCAAATCTACCCGACAAATTATTTGGAAATTTCAATATTACAAAGCAATTCATTTCATACACTATATTTCCATACTCAACCCTACAATCAGATCTCCATTGAAAAATAATACCAGATTTTAGAAAGATAGACATAGTTTTAAAACATACAATGCATGATCTTTGAGAACCCGAAAAATGCATACTATCATTATATTCAAAAACGTATGAAACTCAGCTACCCTTCCGTATTCCTGATCCCGTTTTTATTCTTTACGCTGTTCACCCCTCGTGTGCAGGGCCAGGAAGTAGACTATTCAGGTTTTTTGGAGGAGACCATGGCATCCGACGAAAGTTTCTGGGTTCGTGTCCACGCTGCGGAGGCTCTGTTGGCCAACAATTTCAAGATCAATGTCCGGGAAAATTTTGGTGATGCCCTGGATGCACAAGGCCCGGAAAAAATTGGGTTATTGAGAATGCTTTATCGCGAAGCCGGCAGAGATAGCCTGGTACTTGATAGCATATCCAGGCAGATCTTACAGGTATTTACCACGTCTTCAGATTACCGAACCCGCCTGACAGCTCTTGAAACCATGGGCAAACTTGGATTATATTTCCCTGAAAGTAACGAAATACATCAGGTAGCACAATCCGGGGAAGGTGGTATGCAAACGATGGCGCAATGGGTGGTCGCCAATTCCAAAGCGGAACAGGAGATTGTCAAACTGTCTGATTTTTTAAACTCACCGGATACACTCCAGTATCGATACGCCGCCTACGCTCTATCCTTTTTTGATGAGATACCTCCACAAGTCCTTCAAAATATGGAGAACACTTACGACCGCATGGATAGGGATCACCCTTTCCGCGTATATCTGACCAGTGCCTTGTGGACGCAGTCCAATTCAGAAAAAGACAGCTTGTATCTTCAGGATTTACTCCAATACCAAAATGGGGAGGTTTATGAGCGTTATGAAGTTTTTCAGGCATTATCTCGCAAGGGCAGTGTAGGATACCTGTCTTTGATTCAACAAGCGTTTTCGGATTCCAATACCGATGTCAGAGTCAGTGTCGCGCAGGCTTATTTGTCCAACGAGCACTTTACCCAGAGCCGGATCGGATGGTTGGATTGGGTCATTTTGGTCGCCTATGGAATATTGCTATTGAGCATCGGTTGGTTCACCTCGTATTTTCAGAAAAGCAAGGAAGATTATTATTTGGGCGGCGGAAACGTCAACCCGGTCGTATCGGGAATTTCGATGTACGTATCCTTTTTTAGCGCCATATCGTACCTGGCCATCGTCGGTGAAGTCATCAAAAACGGTCCCCTGATCCCCATAATAAATATGGCCGCCGGACCTGTCATATTCTTGCTGGGAAGCTTTTTCCTGATCCCATTTTTTATGAACCTGAAAATGATCAGCGCCTACGAAATTCTGGAAAAACCACTGGGGATCCGCATCCGGAAATTGGGGTCAGTCATTTTTCTGACGACCCGGATCCTATGGATGGCCTTATTGATTTTTCTCGCTTCCAAATCTATGGTCGTGATGATGGGATGGTCAGAGGACGTGATTTTGTTGATTTCATTTAGCCTGGGTATCATTACCATTATTTACACCACTATGGGTGGCTTGAAAGCCGTCCTCATTACGGACGTCATCCAGTTCGTCATCCTTTCTATCGGTGCATTGGCCACCATATTTATGGTCGCCTCCCAATTTGAAGGTGTAAAAGAGCTGATTCCGACGTCATGGAACCCCAATTGGCAGAAGATCGAAGTTTTCAATTTCAACCCCTATGTCCGACTCACGATATTTTTTGCCTTTATCAATACCATTACCTGGTGGATCTGTACCACAGGATCCGACCAGATGGCGATACAGCGTTTTCTGTCAACCAAGGATTTGAAATCAGCCAGGCAAACGTTTGCCGTCACACAGATTGGCATGATTTGTATGACGATGATGCTGATGTTCGTGGGCTTTTCAATCGTCAAATTTTACGGGACCAAACCCAACCTACTGCCTGCCGGAATGGATGTTCAGGTGGACGCTGATTTTCTCTTCCCTCATTTCATCGCCAACCAATTTCCCATGGGAATGTCCGGACTCATCATCGCTGCCCTGTTTTCGGCCTCGATGTCCAGCCTATCCTCAGGAATTAATTCCGCCAGTTCGGTGCTCATGACCGACATTCTGGACAAGTACGTTCTGAAATTTAAAAATGAAATGACAGGCATAAGAATGAGCAGTGCGGTCCTCGGAGTGGTTGTGATCCTCCTCAGCCTGCTGATTCCGCTCATTCCGGGCAATGTCATCGAAGTCACCGCCAAAACAAACGGGCTTTTCATCGCCCCCCTGTTCAATTTGTTTTTTATGGCGTTGTTTTTGAAAAATCCCAAACCTTTTGGGGTGGTCATGGGATCGATCTATGGATTTTTTGCCGGTTTCACCATCGCATTCTGGGATGTACTGACCGATAACCCAGCCTGGTCATTTTTGTGGATCGCCATTTCTTCGCTCCTGGTCTCCGTACTCAGTAGTTTGATTTTCAACAGCATCTTCCCCAGGATGAAAAACACCCAAAGCTGGATCGTTGGCGCATTGCTCCTTCTCCCATGGGTTGTATTTTTTATATTAATTTGAGCCAAATTCTTAACCTAACATTGAATGAGAAAAAGTCAGGTACTTCAAAAGCTGAGATCTGGTCAAACTGTCAGCTGTTTTAAAGTGAATATTCCGGATCCCCGGGTAGCCGAAATCGTGGCACTGGCCGGATTTGACTGCGTATGGGTTGATCAGGAACACATCGGTCAGGACTGGTCACAGCTCGCTGCCAATATCTGGGCCACCAAATCCCGGGACACCGATATAGTGGTTCGCGTCGCACGGGGAGGGTACAGTGATTATATCAAACCCCTGGAGCTCGATGCAACCGGCATTATGGTTCCGCACGTCACGAGTGTAGAAGATGCGAAAAAAGTGATCCGCATTACTCGGTTTCATCCGCTGGGGCGTCGGCCGTTGGACGGTGGCAACAACGATGGCGCCTATACTATGATGGATTTTAAGGAATACATCGAAAGTGCGAATCGGGATCGCTTTATCATACTTCAAATCGAAGACCCGGAACCCCTGGAACAGTTGGATGAAATCGCAGCCCTGGACGGATTTGATATGTTGTTTTTTGGCCCGGGTGACTTCAGTCAGGGAATCGGAGCCATCGGCCAATGGGATCATCCGGAAATCAACCGGGCCCGAAAGCTGGTTGCGGAAACGGCCCGGAAACACGGAAAATTTGCGGGTACCGTTGGCAGTCCGGCCAATCTGCAGGAACTGCACGCACTGGG
>CALGAA010000247.1 GCA_937952445.1 uncultured Bacteroidota bacterium
GCCCGGATCAGTTTGGGCAAATAAACGTCCAGCGAGTGGTGGGGAAATCCGGCCAGTTCGATGTCCGATCCTCCATTGTTGCGCCTGGTCAGTACGATGCCCAGAATATTGGCCACCTGAATGGCGTCTTCGCCAAAGGTTTCGTAGAAATCCCCGACCCGAAACAGCAGAATCGCATCCGGATACTTGGATTTGATCTGGCTGTACTGGATCATTAAAGGTGTTTTCTTTTTGCTGGCCACTGAACTGTTATTTTTGAAGGATTAAAAGCAAACCATTGGAACGGACGCCGGGGGCGGTTCGCACCCATGCATCTGCCCACTGTAAAGGTACAAATATTGGCGTCAATATGATAAAAAACAACCCGGGGATAAGTTTAAACAGCCCCGGCCAGTGCGTAATCAGCATGAGGATGGATTGCATAATTTGGTGGCCCAGCGCTGCGAGCTTGTGGTAATGTCCTTCTTCTTCCAGGATCCGGTAACCCGCACTCTGTACCCATTTCCGGAGTTGATCCCCATCGATGGGGGCATGGTGACGCCTGGCATCGTCGTAATGTCCGGTCCGCCGACGGATGAATCGGTAAAATCCGAATTCGAAACCGCCAGTGACGGGGGTGTAAATCATCAGTCGGCCTTCCGGCGTCAATGCATCGAACGCAGATTGGAGAATCTTTTGCGGCGAACGGGTATACTGGAGGACGCCGATGAAGTAAATCAATCCGTATTCCCCTTTCCGTGCGAGGTGATCTTCGATCGATTCCTGCTCAAAGACACAATTGGTCAGGGACTGTTCCTTTTTCAGGCGGGCCAAAAAATGGATGTGGTCCCGGAGTACATCGATTCCGGTAAAATGACGGGTGGGAAATTCCCGGCTGAGGGGCACGATGTATTGTCCTTCCCCGCAGCCCGCATCCAAAATGCGAAGAGATCGTGAGGGGTGGTGGCGGATCAGCCTGGCAAGCTTCCGACGACAAACCCGTGAACGCAGGAAGAAGAACCGCAGAAGCAGGTAATGGATGTAAATCCAGCGCGGAGATCGGACCAACCAGCCGGGATAGCGATGTTGTTCTGTAATATCCCGTAAATTCATGGCGAGGCGTCAGAATTGATTAGTATCCAGTGTAATTGAACGGTGAAATCGCCCGCATTTCCGCTTTGATCGATTCGTCGATGTCCAATTGCTCGATAAAATCTGCCAGTGTTTTTTCGGTAATTTTCTCCCCCGTGCGGGTCAGGGCTTTGAGAGCTTCGTATGGATTGGGGTACCGCTCCCGCCGAAGAATGTTTTGAAGAGCTTCTGCTACCACCGCCCAGCTATCAGCCAAATCCCGTTCCAGGGATTCCCGGTGGAGGATGATTTTTCCGAGTCCTTTTTCCAGCGATGAAAGGGCGATCAGGGTATGGGCCATCGGTACTCCGATGTTGCGCGTTACCGTGCTGTCCGTGAGATCGCGCTGAAGCCGGGAAATCGGTAATTTTTCAGCCAAAAATTGGAAAATTGCATTCGCAAGGGCCAGGTTTCCTTCGGCATTTTCAAAATCAATGGGATTGACTTTGTGCGGCATAGCGGAGGAACCCACTTCTCCAGCCACAATTTTTTGCTTGAAATAATCCTGGGAGATGTATTGCCAGATGTCCCGGCACAAATCGATCAGTATGGTGTTGCACCGTCCGATGGCTTGAAAAATAGCCGCCAAATCATCGTAATTTTCGATTTGGGTCGTCCACTGCTGCCGCAGGATGCCGAGGTCGTTTTGGAGGAATTCCGCTCCAAATTTGATCCAGTCTGTTTGTGGGAAGGTCACTTTGTGGGCGTTGAAATTTCCCGTCGCTCCGCCAAATTTTCCGGATACCGGGATGGCACGTAACCTATCGAGCTGCTGTCGCAACCGATATTGAAAAACCTGAATTTCTTTCCCCAGTCTCGTGGGACTGGCTGGTTGGCCATGCGTCCTGGCCAGCATCGGAACATCCTGCCACTCTTCGATTTTTTCATCCAGAATCCCCACGATGCTTTCCAGGCCCGGGAGGATAACGTTTTCGAGCGCATGTTTGACCATCATCGGCATCGCGGTGTTGTTGATGTCCTGCGAGGTGAGTCCGAAATGGATAAACTCCTTCCAGGCTTCGAGGTCGGTATCCGTGAATTTTTCCTTGATCCAGTATTCTACGGCTTTGACATCGTGATTGGTGGTGCGTTCGATCGACTTGATTTTTTCGGCATCTTCCAGTGAAAACTCATCCATCCAGCCTTCGAGCCGTGCGATTTGTCGGTCATCAAGGGGTGGGAGTGGGGTTTCGTCCACCCGGGAAAGGGCAATGAAGTATTTAAGTTCGACGATAACGCGGTATTTGATGAGCGCATACTCCGAAAAATATTCCTGCAAGACCTCCGTTTTACTGGCGTATCGACCATCGATTGGGGAGATGTGGACTAAATTACTCGACATTTTCATTTTTTGATTGTTGCTGATGATATTCCTCCTCCTGCCGCTTGAAATAGTAATAGGTTTCGAGTTGGCTTTGGATCCGAATATCGTGATCGAGGCGAATGTACGAATTTGATCCCGTTCCGTCAATTTTCCGGGCTTTGACGTTGTCGCTCCACTGTAATTCCATGATCTCGTCGATGGTTTGAAAGACGTTCTTGTCGTAAATGGGCACAGCCGTTTCAATCCGATAATTGAGGTTGCGGGTCATCCAGTCCGCCGAGGAAATGTACATTTTGGGTTTTCCCCGGTTGTGAAATTTATATACCCGGGAGTGTTCCAGATACCGGTCAACGATGCTGATTGCTGAAATGTTTTCACTTATTCCTTTCAGGCCTGGAATGAGGCAGCAAATTCCACGGACGATCAAACGGATTTTGACGCCCGCTTCCGATGCTCTGTACAGCCATTCGATCATTTCAGGATCCTGCAGGCTGTTTAATTTGAGAAAAATTTCGGCCGGTAATCCTTCTTTGGCTGCTTTGATTTCGTTTTCCACCAGTTCGATCAATCCGCTTTTGAGGTTGAATTGCCCGACGAGCAAATGATGAAACTCTTGTTGGGGCAAGCTAACGGTTTCCAGGATGGAAAACAGGCGGGTCACTTCATTGCTGATATCTGGCCGGCTCGTAAATAACCCAAAATCGCTGTAGGTCTTTGCGGTATCTTCGTTGAAATTCCCGGTGCTCAGGTAGGTGTACAGGACGGGCTCCCCCTTTTCAATCCGCCGGACAAGGGCCGATTTGGAATGAACCTTCAGTCCGGGGAAACTATAATGGACCTTGACCCCTGCTTTCTCCAGGGTCTCGCCCCAGCCCAGGTTCCGTTCCTCGTCAAACCGGGCCTTGACTTCGATAAAAGCGGTGACGTTTTTGCCTGCTTTTGATGCCTGGATTAAGGCATCCATGATTCGACTGCGCCGCGCAACCCGGTATTGGATGATCTTGATATGGGTCACATCGGGATCAGTAGCTGCGGCCTCGAAAAACTCCACTACCGAATCGTATGAATGATAGGGATACATAATCAGATGATCGCGTTCGCGGATGGTAGCGAACATATCCGGACTGTCGTGGAGAGGGTGATAAATAAGGGGCGGCAAAGGCTTGAGCTCCAGATGTTCTTTTCCGAATTTGGGGAAATTGAAAAAATCGAAGTTGTTGTGGTACCGACCCTCCGGACTCAGATCCAAATCTTCGATGTGCATCACATCCTGGAGGTATTTGAGCAATCGCTCGGGCATTTCACGGTCATACACCAGCCGGGAGGTGGGACCGATGTTACGCTGGTTGAGGCTCTTCTTAATTTTTTTAATCAAATCCCCGGAAAATTCATCGTCGATGTACAGTTCTGCGTCCCGGGTCAATTTGATCGAATAGGTGTCCCGGATTTCATAGCCCGGGAACAACCACGAGATACTGTGCCGCACGATGTCATCCAGGATGATGATGTCGTGGTGGCCGCGTTTGGAATTTGCCAACGGGATAAACCGGTCGAGGTGATCAGAGGGTACTTTGACCAAAGCGTATTGCGTTTTTTGCTTGGACTTCTGATCTTTTTCGATCATATCCACGGCGAGATATAGTTCCGCGTTGTTGAGGAATGGTCGGACCTTATCTTTGACGAGTAGGACGGGTTGTACGAAAGGTAGCAGGTATTGGTGGAAAAAATTTTCGACTTCTCTTTGCTGCTGTTCCTTGAGGTCGAGCCGACGGAGGATATGGATGTTTTCATTTTCCAGGTCGGGCAAAATTTCTTCTTCGAATATCCTGCTGACTTCTTTTTGCTGATTGGTGACGATTTCCAACATTTCATCCAAAATGTCCCGGGTCTCCAGGTGGAGTTCCTTTTTTTCTTTTTTCCCAAGTCGGAGAAGATTTCTGTGCTGGG
>CALGAA010000248.1 GCA_937952445.1 uncultured Bacteroidota bacterium
AAGAGGTGTTTCTATCCCAATCCGACCTCACCACCAACCACAAAATCGTCCTAGCTCCATCCCTTGTCTCGCTGGAAGCGGTGCGGGTCACTGACAAAACCCCTGAACGCGAAGCGCGGGAAGAACCCCTCGTTTCCGTTTCGGTCTCAGAAAAATTTCTGGAGGAAAATCGCGAAAACAGCCTGATGCAAACCTTGAAAAAATTACCTGGAATCGGTTCTATGAATATCGGGTCGGGCCAATCCAAACCAACGATCCGTGGACTGGGGTTCAACCGCGTGGTGGTGGTACAAGAGGGAATCAAGCACGAAGCGCAACAATGGGGGGTCGACCATGGCCTGGAGATTGATCAATACGCTATCGATCAAATCCGTATTATCAAAGGACCAGCTTCATTACTTTATGGATCGGATGCCATAGCTGGAACCATCGTAATTGAACCCTCCCCTACCCCTCTTAAACACAGCATCTCTAGCGACGTCCACCTGATCGGGCAGACGAACAACCATCTGCTGGGAACATCAGCTGCCATCACAGCACGAAAAGACGCCTGGTACGTCAGGGGAGGAATCACCTATCAGAATTTTGGCGATTATAGGGTTCCGACAAATCGGATAAACTACGATAGCTATATTTTTGATCTGCATAAAAACTATTTGAGGAATACCGCAGGGCGGGAACTTAATACAAGGTTCCAACTGGGTTGGCTAAAAGATCAATTCCATTCGACGCTATCCATTAGCAATGTTTATAACAGAGGGGGATTTTTTGCAAACGCCCATAAACTCGAAGTTCGAACTTCCCAGATTGATTTCGACCGATCCAGCAGGGATATTGATCTGCCTTACCACCTCGCCAACCATTTCAAACTCACCCATAGAACGAACATTTCCGGGAACACACACGACCTTCAAATTGATTGGGGCTTTCAAAACAACCACCGGGAAGAGCACGCCGAACCCACAGCCCATGGTTATATGCCTAAACCATCCAATACCCTCGAGCGAAATTTTAATAAAAACACGATGTCATTCAACGTCCGCGATGCGGTTAAACTGAGTCAGCGTATGGAATTCACCACAGGTGTAAACCTGGAATATCAGAGCAACAAAATTGGGGGTTGGGGGTTTCTCATCCCTGAATACCACAGATTCTCGGCCAGCCTATTTGCCCTTTCAGATTTCGCCATTCAACCTAATCTCCATGTAAAAGGTGGGGTTCGGTACGATTATGGATCGATTGGAACCCAATCCTACTTCGATTGGTTCGACACCCCTCATACCCATGAAGATGGAACAGTTACCTCCATCCCTCTCCAACGAGCGTATAAAGATCAATACCAGTTTGACAATGTAAGCGCTTCGCTAGGGGTAAGCTACCTCCAGAACGGTACAACCTATAAGTTCAATGTGGGTAGAAGTTTTCGAATTCCACTGGCTCATGAACTAGCCTCTGATGGAGTAAACTATCACATGTATCGTTTTGAGAAAGGAAACCCCGATCTAGATGCAGAAATATCCTATCAAATGGATTTCGAGATCGATCATAAATCCCCCGTGTGGCGTATGGGAATTAGTCCATTTATCAACTATTTTGACAATTACATTTTCCTCAACCCCGGCTTTGAATATTATGAGTCGCTCCAAAAATATGAATATACGCAGAGTAAGGTACTCCGTGCCGGGGGGGAACTCCATGCGGGGATTACCTTATGCCAATCCCTGGATTTGATGGCCACCGGAGAATATGTATGGTCTCGGATTCAAAGCGGGACCAAGAAAGGATTTACCCTGCCCTATTCACCCCCTCTGTCCTTTTTGTTTACCGCAAAGCATACTTTCATGAATTGGGATACCTGGGGACAACCCAGTATAACGATAGACTACCGGGAAACTGCTGCCCAAAACAGGATAATACCACCGGAAAAACGGTCCAACGGCTATCGGACCTTTGACGTTTCATTCCAAACCGAGCTAGCCATATTCCAAAATTTTTTACCCCTAAAATTAAAGATCAAAATCCACAATGTTTTCGATACCAAATATTTCGACCACAGCAGTTTTTACCGCTTAATCGAGGTGCCCGAACCTGGGCGCAATGCTACGCTATCCATACATATACCATTTGTAAATTAATTCATTTAAATATTTAAGTTATGAAAATGTATTTTAGATTCTTTACGCTCAGCCTCCTGGTAGGCTTCTTGTTTGTTTCGTGTTCTGAAGAAGAAGAACCGATGCTAGCTCCCCCGAGCATCACTCATTTTGAGTATGGAGCAGGTACTACTCATTCTACTATTCCTGTAGGTTACAAAGGATCGGACCTACACTTAGCAGCGGATATTGAGGCGGATGCCGCAATTCGTGAAATTGTCCTTAGTATCCACTCCCACGATGCAACACCATCTGAAGAGGAAGTAGAATGGGATTTTGAACGCATATACAACGATGCGAAATATCAAGTGATGAATCCAGAATTCCATGAACACATTGATATACCTGAAAATATTCCATCGGGTGAATATCATATCTCGCTATCCGTAGAAGATGAACTGGGGAACATTTCCGAACAAGAAGGTGAACTCGAAATTATAGACCCCGTCCAGATTAATGACGTAGAAATCGCTGATTCAGTTGTCCGGGGAGCGGAAATCCACGCCGAATTCTCTATACATGCCATCCATGGCATTCATAAGGTGTCCGTGGATATTCATTCCCATGGATTGATACCTGGGGACGGAGAAATGGAATGGACGTACGAACAAGAATTCACCGGGGACTATCATGGGAAGACCGAAGTGGTATTCCATGAACACATTGATGTTCCGATTACAGCACCCGCCGGTGAGTACCATGTACTCTTTATTGTCGAAGATGAAAAGGGAAATTCAAAGGCCTACGACACGTATACAGAAGTCATTAATAATTAAAAATTCTTTGCCGCATGCCTTCTCGATGAGCGTATGCGGCATTTTTTTATACCCATCCTTATGAAAACAATTTATATTACTCTTTTGGCAATTTTCATCCTGACGCCTTGCGTGATTTCATGCACCGGTGGCGACACCTTAGATATTGATGAAGAAAAACCAAGTCTTGAACTGAATTACAAAGATGGTTTTCCGCAATCCTGTAGCCATCTTTTGAAAGGCGAAACGTACAATTTCAGGGTTCGAGCCACAGACAACATAGCCCTGGCCGCGTACAGCCTGGATATCCACCACAACTTCGATCACCATACTCATGATAATCAGGGAGAAGCCTGCGAATTATATCCCGTTCGGGATCCGGAGAATCCCTTTATCTACATCGAAAATTTCAGCATTGAAAATCGTCCTACCGAATATGAAATTGTGATTCCAGTTACCATCCCTTTGGACGTTGACACCGGCGATTACCACTGTCAGTTTTCAGTTACAGATGTTACCGGGTGGCAAACCCGAACATCGGTAGATATCAAAATTCGAGAATAATCGGAATACTGTCCTTCTTAGCATAGCGTATCCTGGTGCGAGGTCGTATAAAGTATGGTCCATGGACCCGAGCCCCAGGACGGTTCAGATATATCGCAGTCCGGTTTGCAACTGAGCACCCTATACGCAAGAAAATGAATTACATCTCATTGAAATTTATTTATTTGAACATATATAATATTCCATATGCAAAACTATGCTCTCGCATCTCTTTTAGTCAGTGATTTTGTCAGGAGCATTCTACTGCCATCAGGACCCATCAACTCCCCACTCGGCTTTTCTCATCTTCCAACCCCGACGATCGCTGCCGTGCTTTTACCTTTGTATTCCCAAGTGCATAAGAGAAGCTCACACGGA
>CALGAA010000249.1 GCA_937952445.1 uncultured Bacteroidota bacterium
GGCCACTAAGTTCCGGAGCATCCTTCTTGTAACAAAGTTCTGCAGCTATGGTAAAATCAGGGATGATGGCTTTATTGTATATGTCTTCCACACTGGAACGACCATTACCAAATGCATCTAATGGCGAGGCAAATTCTTCAATTACAAGAGGGAGTTCTCCATATAACCGAACCAGGTTAAAATACGCTAATCCCCTTAAAAAATGACATACGCCTTTCATCGCATCAATCTCTCTCTTTTCTTTCTCTCCTTCAAGTGTAGAATTTTCAAGTAATTTCAACATTCTGTTACATCGGGAAATCATCAAAAAGTTATCTCTGTAAATATTTCCTTCTGAATTTGATACAGATTTCTCAAATCGCCTGAATACATTATTAAGTTGAATTGTTTTTGCAGTACTCCCCATATAGGCCACCGTCCTTACCATCCTGTCATGCTGGTATATGGATTGCAATACCTTGTAACAGCCAGACACACCTGAAAGGAGTTCTTCTGTATTATTGAAGTAATTATCAGGTGCAAGTGTATCTTCTGGCAATCTATCAATAAAATCTTCACAACTGCCCAATAAGATGGTCAGGCACATCATAGTGAAGATTTTTAATGCTCTTTTAATCATAATATCAATGGTTTATAATTCTATATTGATTCCAAATGAAAAAACTCTTGATAACGGATAAGCACCAGAACGGTCAACCCCTTGCGATTTTGGATTATCTCCAGTGTAATTGCTTTCCGGATTGTAACCCGGATCCGCAGCCCATATGAACGCATTGTCAATGTTGAAATACAATCGCAAAGATGAAATAGATGCTCTCGACAGGTATTGAGACGGTACGTTGTACCCAAAGTTTATATTATCAATTTTGAGAAATGAAGCATCAAACACCAGACCTCCTTCTGTTTGAGGTTGATCGTAGCTCTTTCGATTCGGGGCAGGATATTTCGCATTAGGATTATCCTCCCTCCAGTAATTGTCAAAATATTCGTAAGTGGTATTTGTTCTGCCCTGAGCGTAGTACATGATATTGGTGTAATTGCCTCCGTATATTCTCGTTCCTCCCTGTACACCATTCAGCATAACGGACAGGAAGAAATTCCCATAGGAAAAATTATTTCGAAGCCCCCATATAAAATCAGGGGTAGGCGTACCCAAAACGGTTTTATCATTTGCGTCCAATACACCATCACCATTCACGTCTGCCGCTTTAGGGGATCCCGGATAAGACCTTTGTCGGGCAGTTGGTCGTGAGGCATTGAAAATGGGTGATGACTTAACATCTTCCCAATCGCGATAAGGACCTAACATCAGCATGCCCCACAGGTTCGCAATGGGTCGACCTTCAGTCGTATATCCAAGGTTATCAATGATAGGTCTTTTATCATTACCAATGTCAGTTACATAATTTCTATAATATGACAGCGTAGCCGTTGTACTCCAATTGAACTTTCCTACCAAATTCCGGGTATTAACCAAGTATTCGAAACCTCGGTTTTTCATAGAACCCAAATTCAAAACGACGCTACTAAAACCTGTCGTAGCGGGTAACGGTAAACTGAAAAGCATATCGTTCGTTGTTCGATCGAAATAATCAACTGTCAAGTTAACTCTCCCATCAAAAAAGCCGACATCAGTTCCTATACCAAAATCTGATGTGGTCTCCCACCCAAGTTGATCGTTGGAAATTTTATTATTGTAATAGGCAGGAGCAATTTCCGATCCTCTATCAAATAAATAGGAACTTGCTGCCAGGGTGGAGGCATAAAGATAGTTGGAGATTCCGGAATTACCGATTTTACCCCAGCCACTTCTCAATTTCCAGTCACTTAGGAATGAGGAAAATACGCTCATAAAACGCTCATCCGATATCCGCCATGCTACGGAGAATGATGGGAATATGGCCCACCTGTTTTCCGGACCAAACTTAGAGGAACCATCGCGTCGGATCGAACCAGTAACATAGTACTTACTTTTGTAATTGTAACTTGCCCTGGCAAAAGTTCCGACCATACTTTCTGAAGACTTGTTCGTGCGTACATCATTTTGTTGATTTAATACTGTGGTGGCCTGGTTCAGAGTGTTCAGTAAATTATGAGGATAATCATATTTGTTGCGATAATTCGAGTTGTAAGTCGTTTCTTCTAAGGAAACACCCGCCATAGCACTAATACTGTGATCCCGAATACTCTTACTGAAATTTAAAAATGACTGTAAATCCCAAAGCCCGCGAGTAGACCGTTCATTTATACCTCTGTTTCGAGACGTTGGATTGGTAGGACTGGCAGGCACATAGCTGGGTGAAAAATATGCTCGGTTGCGGTCCCGATAGTCGTG
>CALGAA010000250.1 GCA_937952445.1 uncultured Bacteroidota bacterium
TCTTCGATCTGACAAAAAATATTTTGAAATACCACTATAGGAACTTAAAATTCGGCGAACTAGCATCAATAATTTATTCCGGTCCTAATGAAAAAATCCAACACCCTCAATCGCCGTCATTTCAACCAGTTATTTCTGGCTTCCGCCATTGGAACCACCTTATCCACAGCATGCCAACGGCTACCCGGAGGTGCGAATGTTGACAAGACGTCGAACCTACTTATCCCACCCCGGCTCAAATCCGGGCAGCGGGTAGGCTTGATAGCGCCTTCCAGCAATGCCGATGAGGATAAAATACAAAAGGCGCATAAAAATTTGGAATCCCTGGGATTGATTGTCGAGGAAGGAAAATATTTACGGGAGAAGAATGGATTTATCGGGGGAACCGACGGCGAAAGGGTGGAAGAAATTCATACGATGTTTCGGCGGAAAGACATCGATGCGGTATGGTGCGTACGCGGAGGCTATGGTGCCACACGATTATTGCCCATGCTCGATTATGATTTGATCAGGAACCATCCCAAAGTATTTGTGGGTTATTCTGATATCACAGCGCTCCATCAGGCATTTCTAACCCAGGCAGGTCTGGTATCCTATCACGGTCCGGTCGGTAGTTCTGAATTTTCCCCTTATTCTCTGGGGTGTATTCAAGCTGCCCTGATGGGCAACGATACCCGGTACGAAGTCACGCCGGCCATGCAGCCCGCAAAAGGTGAGGAATCTTTCCAGATCTTGCATTCCGGCCGTGCGACCGGACAACTGGTAGGGGGAAATCTAACGCTGCTGGCTTCTATGTGTGGCACCAGGTATTTACCAGACTTCACCGGTAAAATCGTATTTATCGAAGACATCGGCGAAGCTTCGTATCGAATCGATCGAATGTTGGTTCAGCTGATCCAGGCAGCCCGGTTAAATCAGGCAGCAGGGCTGATTTTTGGAAATTTCACCAACTGTGATCCACCCGAAGGTTCCGCAGACCAAACCGTACAGGAGGTGATTAAAGACCATTTTTTAGCGTATGATATACCGATCGTGACCGGTTATTCGATCGGGCACATCGATCAGAATGCAACACTGGCGGTCGGAATGACAGCCTCTCTGGATGCAGATCGGGGCCATATATCAATCGGTTCCTGATCGCAAATGCATGGCTGGTTATTATACCAAAATAGGGAAAATTTAGGTTATGTACTTGATTTATATGCTAAAACATAAACTATGAGATCGATTTGGAACGGCGGAATACAATTTGGCCTGGTGTATATACCAATCAAATTATACTCAGGGGTCACCTCACACAATCTCGATCTCGATATGCTGAGAGCAGGAGATCAATGTCCGATTAAATATGTGAGGGTTTGTCAGAAAGATGGGAAAGAAGTACCCTGGGATAACATCGTTAAAGGGTATAAAAAGGGTGATCACTACGTGGTATTGCAGGATGAGGATTTTGAGCGGGCAGCCGTGAAGAATACCAAAACACTGGACATTTTCCAATTTGTAAAAGTGGACGAAGTGTCTCCACGGTATTTTAAAAAAACCTATTTGATCGAGCCGGAGAAAGCAGCGGGTAAAACCTTCAATTTGCTTCGGATCGCCCTGGAAAAATCCGGATTGGCGGGAATGTGCCGGTTCGTATTGCGTAACCGGGAAAAGATTGGTTTGCTCCAATCCGCTGAAGATCATATTTACCTGCTGGAATTGTACTGGCACGAGGATCTTCGGCCACTGGATGCGACCAAGGCACCCAAGTCCAAAGTCAGTAAGAAGGAACTGGACCTCGCCGATACCCTGATCAATCAAATGAAAGGAGAATTTAAGCCGGAAAGCTACAAAGATGTATATCAGGAACGGTTGCTCAAAATCATCAATAGTAAAGGCAAATCGAAGAAAACGAAGGTGACTTCCGAGGAGGAAGAAATCGATATGACCGAAGCAGACGAATTGCTCGAGCAGTTGAAGGCCTCTCTGGCAGGGCTGGAAGAAGAAGTGTAGATGAGTCGGCTTAGTGACTATAATAAAAAAAGGGATTTTAGGGCATCACCCGAACCCGAAGGTAAAATTGAACAATCCAACCAGTTTCGTTTTTGCATACAAAAACACGATGCCCGCCGGCTGCATTACGACTTTCGGATCGAACTGGACGGAGTACTGTTAAGCTGGGCCGTGCCCAAAGGTCCCAGTTCTGATCCCTCTGTGCGCCGGTTGGCTATCCAGACCGAAGACCATCCTGTTTCCTACTTACATTTTGAAGGCACTATACCCAAAGGTAATTATGGTGCAGGCTCGGTCATTTTGTGGGATATAGGTACGTATCGACTTCCGGAGGACAAAAATAGCCGTAATCTGGCCGCAGCTGTGCGGGATCAGTACGAGCAGGGGAAAATCCATTTGTTTTTTGACGGGCAAAAAATTAAAGGTGAATACACGTTGATCCGGACGGGAAAAGATAATCAATGGCTATTGATCAAAGTCAAGGATTCGTTCGCTGATGGAAAGGAATTTTCAGAAGAATCTGTCTTGAGTGGTCGGTTGGTGTCGGAGGTGGAAGAAAAAGATAATGCATTAGGAAAGATTATGAAACAGGGTGCGCCCAGTGATTTTCCATCGGAATTTAAACCTATGCTGGCCACATTGTCGAACGAACCTTTTAGCAATTCTTCCTGGCTATATGAGGTCAAATATGACGGTTACCGATGTCTTGTTTTTATAGAAAATGAAAAGATCCGAATGCTGAGCCGAAATGGACAGTTGTTGAATGATCGATTTGAAGAACTGGTGGAAGCTGCCCGGGAATTGCCGTCAAATTGCGTTCTGGATGGCGAGATTATTGTTCCGGATCGGACGGGCGGTGGAGATTTCTCCAGGTTACAGTCCCGATATCAGGATAATCAGATCCATCCCCTTCGGTTGGTTCTCTTTGATTTGCTCTATCTCGAAGGGAGAGATTTCTCCGGCCTCGCTTTATCGCTCCGAAAGGATGCCTTAAAACTGATTTTGGAATCAGTGTCGAATCGGCGCATAGCTTATAGTGCTCATGTGGAGGGTCGGGGAAAAGAATACTGGCAGGCTTCTCAGAAACTCGGTCTTGAAGGAGTGATTGCTAAAAGGAAAGACAGCATTTATCACAAGAATACGCGAAGCGATTTGTGGTTAAAATTTAAAAGTATGAAAGCGGATGATTTTGTAATTGCCGGGCTGACCCCTTCAACATCCAGAGCATTTGGTGCGATTTTACTTGCGAGACCCATCGGGAATGGCGAATTTGAATTTGCGGGAAAAGTGGGTACCGGGTTTTCGGAAAAAGAGATGGATTCATTATTAAAAACACTCAAAGAACGGAAGACCTCATCGGGAATCGTTGACCCGGGGGAAGCCGTCCTTTTTTACACCGAACCGTATTATATGGCTGAGGTGAAGTTCAAGGAGAAAACAAAACAGGGTAAACTTCGGCATCCATCTTTTGTCCGGTTGAGAACGGATAAATATTTTGAAAGCGTGGACAATTCCGCCCATCAAGACTCGAATTCGTCCCCGGAGACGCTCATTCCCGAGGGGGTAAACCTGACCAACTCGGATAAAATCTTTTTTCCGAAGGAAAACATCACTAAAGGGGATGTAATTGAATATTACGCCAGGATGGTGGATTGGATTCTTCCCCATCTCGCGCACCGACCCTTAACGCTCAAACGCACGCCAAATGGCATCCAGGATAAGGGATTCTACCAAAAGGATGTCCGCGATGATTTGCCGGATTTTGTCGATACCAAAGAAATTTCATCCAAAAGTTCGGACAAGGATTTCATCACCTACGCCCTTTGCAACAATGCCTCATCGTTGGTTTTTCTCGCCAATTATGGTTGTGTCGAGATGCATTGCTGGAATAGCCGGGAAGACAAATTGGATCATCCTGACCACATGGTGTTTGACATTGATCCACCGGGTTCAAAATTTGAAATGGCCCGGGAAGGGGCGATGACGTTGATTGAAATCCTGGAAAAACTGGAAGTGACGTACGGAATTAAAACGTCAGGGGGGGACGGAATCCATGTTTATCTTCCGATCGAACGGAAATACAGCCACAAACAAGCCCGGGATATGACGCATGTGATAGCTAAAATTTGGCTCAAAAAGATGGGCCAAAAAGGATCACTGGAACGCTCTCCTTCCAAACGAAAGAATCAGGTATATCTGGACTACCTGCAAAATGCCCGCGGCAAAACCATGGCTTGCCCCTATTCACTCAGGGTAAGATCCGGTGTACCCGTTTCAATGCCGGTGACTCTGGAAGAATTACAAAATCTCAAATCACCTGCTGATATGAATATCCGGGTCGTTCCAGACCTGGTCCGGAATAGAAAAGATCTGTGGATGGGGTTATACGATCATCGGATGAAACTGGAAGAAATCGTGGAAAAAGTAAGCGATTGATCTGGACTGAGTACAGTATCATCATTTGGCACTGACCCCATTACAATGGGTTCGCAATGAAGCCAATGAATGAAGCTCATAACCAAACATAGCCAAAATAAAGATGAAAGAATCAAGGTTCCAGGGACGATAGGAATAGCCTCGTCTGAATACAGCATTTGCAATCCGGTGTGAAAACATATTCCGAAACATCAGAATATGAACAAGCCTTCAGTCAAATGCTTCTTCATCCGGGCCGCCCCATCTACTCTTTCGTAAATCGGATATTGGCGAAATAGTAAACGATTTCCATGGGTGGATTCCAATTGCTAATGCCGGGTTCTCCGCCAATGTTAAGGACAATGACCCGGGTATGTTTGTCCAGTGCAGACGACATATCCAGTTTGACTTCCTGCCACTGCTCCAACTGCCCATCGGGGATCTGAAAGGGATCGAATGCCCAGTATTGCTGACCGTAATTACTATTTTGAGCGAAGGACCACATGCTGTTCATAAAACGGGGCCAAAGCCTTTGGAAAGGAGCGTACTCCCCGGTATAAGTGGATTTGGCCGGTGCATAAACGTCTGCTTTGAGGTATTTGTATTCTTCCACATTGAATTGATATTCTTTGGGCAGGGCAAATACGAACGAAGCGCTCCGTGCTTTCGGGATGGTTTTGTACACGTTGTTCAATTCTTTGTCTCCGGCCGGGGCGTCGGTGGCGGGATAGGTGATATCCATATTCCAGTTTCGATCCTGTACGTTTCCGTCCAGCTGGAATTTATGATCGATCAATACCTCGTCAGGATTATCGACCAGTTCGACAATGCCTGCTTCCACGTACGGCTGTAATAATTCATCCAACCCCATGGAATGCGGACGATAGATCACTTTTTCGAGAATATTGGCTTCCAAAAGATCTTTCAGGGATTGGTAATTGTTCGCATCCAGATCTCCCGCTCTTCGCATAAATGCCGCAAATTCACCCCCGCCCACTACATCGACCACGTCGTTGCGGTCGTAGGTCAGTTTGGGGATTTCAAACAGGTCTCCCCCGGTGAGATCCAGTACCCGCAAGTTGGGGAAGTAAAAAATGTCCTGCAGGGAATTGGCATGTACCGGGTAGGTCAAATGGGTGACCTGCGAAACCCCCTGGGCGGTGAAAGTGGTGACGCCATTGGCCGTTAAAATGTCCCTTTCAGTGGGTGTAAAAGGGGTAGTTTCGGTCGGAATGTTGATCACCAATTGGTCAGAGATGGTGACCGTATCCAGGATTTCGGCCTGATTCACCCGGGGAACTACCCGGTAGTCAACATCGACCGTCACGGGTTGTCCTGAGGGTACATTTCCGATAAAAAACCGGGGATGTTCACCTACTGTTCCTTCCCGGAGTACCCCATCCTTGTCGGTATAGCTATATTCCAATCCCACGTATGTCATTAGGACCGATGATATTCCGGCGGGCCATTCGACGATGGCGGCGGATGGGGAGGACAAAATCCGCGGCGGTGATACCGCCAGGCTATTGAGTCCTTCCTGGGTGAAGGGAATCAACGCAATTTCCTGCGGAACAGATTGATTTTCGAATTCATCAAGGGTGAAAATTTTGAATCGGTAAAGCTTGGATTGGTCCAGACCGGTAATATTCACATATGAAACCAGTGAGTCCACCGTAATCACTTCATCGTCGTATTCAATCCTGGTTTTTTTCGCTTTCCCAAGGTTGATTTGGTGGCTCGGAATCCGTCCTGCTTTGAGTAAATCGATTTCGACCCGTTCAAATCCAATATGCCCTATAATGGTGTCATATTTGGCCGGATAGACAATTTCACCTTCGTATTGGGCTTGTTTATCATAAATGTCTTCGCAGGACGCAAGCAACATGAAATAGGCAATAAGGAGATATATCGTATTTTTCATAGGTATCAAAACTTGTCTGATTAATCTATTTTTTTGAAGGATCGAGATTCCTTTGAAATTGAGTATGTCGAA
>CALGAA010000251.1 GCA_937952445.1 uncultured Bacteroidota bacterium
GGAAAAGCGCCCATCTCTGCAGGTGACGGCGATACCGAAGCCCAAATTGAAGGTATTCCCGCTGACGAAGACTTTGGGAAATATGGGGGTGACGATCCTGAAGACGATTCAGGAATCTTCCGGTATATTTCCGTACGACACGGTGGAGCACTTATTGGTGAGGGTAATGAAATCAACGGAATTACGCTCGGAGGCGTCGGCAATGGAACCGTATTTGAAAACATTGAAGTCAGTGGAACCCTCGATGACGGAGTGGAATTCTTCGGTGGGTCGGTAAATGCCAAAAACATCATCGTAACCTATCAGGGGGACGATGCCATCGACCTGGATCAAAATTATTCCGGAACCATCGAAAATGTCCTGGTCGTCCACGGTGGAGATGATTCAGATAAAGCGCTTGAAATTGATGGCCCCGAAGGCACGCTTGAAGACGGTTTATTCACTATTGATAAAGGAACCTTCGTTTTCGTAGGAGGAAGCGGTACCGGTGGAGATTTCAAATCCAAAGCACAAGGAACGTTGAAGAATTCTGTGTTCATCGGGTATGGCGATATGCCAACTGTATTGATCCGGGAATCATTTGATGCCGACAACAATTGTGCGGCTAAAACAGATGCCTATGACTATCTGGTAGCCGAAGAACCCCGGTTGATTTTTGACAACGTCAAAATTGTTTCCAATTCAACTTTATCAACGCTGTTTAACCTTTATAGCAGCAATTGTGAAGATTCAATCACACAGGAAATGCGCGATTTGATGATCAATGTGTTGTCCAACTCCAATACTTCTGCAGTGAATGAGATTCCGGAAAATATAGGAGCTGACATTTCCGTATTCGATTGGACCTGGTCTGCGGCCCGGGGATTTTTGCCATAACCTGTATTCCATATATACCAACCACTGTGGGGACCATACCATCCCCACAGTCTTTTTTTCTTATAAAATCGCTATTATGAAACATCTAATTTTCCCACTGGTTTGGATCTGTTTATCCATTCCTTTGTTTGGCCAACACGGGTTGGTCCGTGGAACCCTGTACGACGGTGAAACCGGTGAAACCATACCATACGGAACCGTATTTCTCGAAAACGATCCGGGAACCGGAACCAGCACTGACCTGGATGGAGCCTTCGAACTTCGACTCCAGCCTGGCACGTACAATATCAGCTTTTCCTACATTGGTTATTCGACCACAACCGTTGAAAACGTGACCGTAAATGAAGGCAATATCCAGATTATCAATCCCAAAATAAGTACAGCCCATCAGACTTTAACCGAAATTGTAGTCACATCTACCCAATTGTCCAACACCCAGTCTGCACTTCTGACCATAAAGCGGAAATCACCTAATGTAATCGATGGGGTTTCCAGAGAACTTTTTTCAAAAGCCGGAGATGGAGATGCTGGTTCTGCTATTAAGCGGGTAACTGGTGTTTCAATCGTCGATGGAAAACACGTTCTCGTACGGGGTCTTGGGGACCGTTACTCCAAGACGATTTTGAATGGAACTGAAATTCCTGGACTGGATCCGGATAAAAACAGTGTACAATTTGATCTATTTCCGACCCATATCATTGAAAACATCCTGATCTCCAAATCATTTATGCCCAATCTACCTGGTGATTTTTCTGGTGGACTGGTTAATATTCAGACCCGCGAATTTCCAGAAAGTCCACAGTTTCGAATTTCAGCTTCGGTGGGATACAATCCGGCGATGAATATGCGGGATGATTTTTTGACGTACGACGGCTCCAAAACCGATTTTCTGGGATTTGACAACGGATTGAGGGAATTGCCTTTCGATAAAAACACGAAAATACCCGATCCGGTGCATCGTGATCCGGCACTTCGATCCATTACCAGCAGTTTCCAACCCGAAATGTCCGCGTATGAAAGCACAAGTAACCTGGATCAATCGTATAGCATAGTATACGGAAATCAATTTAATGTCGGACAGGGAAAATTGGGCCTAATCGCTACCGCAAACTACAAGTCCTCCTACCAGACTTTTCCCGAATTGGAATACAATACGTTTTTAAAATTTCCGAACAACGACAATTACAATTTATTCAGGAATAGATCTGTGACCGGTCAACGGAGTGAACAGGACATAATTCTGACCAATATGGCAGGAGTCAATTATAAACTGACGAGAAGCAAATTTGGAGTGAATTGGTTTCGAATCCAAAACGGAACTTCCAGTTCAGCCAAACTGATGCAAATCAATTCCGAGACCAATCCCTCTACCATCGAACGAACCAACCTGGAGTATCGAGAAAGGTCAATGGACCACTTAAGGCTGACAGGCACTCACAACCCCGGCGATGGAAAGATGGAATTGGACTGGACGTTGTCCAGGACTTCCTCGACCATGAATGAACCCGACAACCGGGTCACGGCTTTTGAAATCGTACCTCGTGGTGAAGTGACAAGTTATGAGCTCAACCCGAGTGTAGGAGCTGGAGTTACACGAATGTGGCGTAACCTGGATGAAATCAACTATTCGGGTATGCTCAATTTATCGTATGGCATTCCGCTCAAAAACAATAAAACAACCTATCTCCGGGTGGGAGGTGCGTATACCTACAAAGACCGGGATTTTGGCATACAGAATTATCTTTTCCGCGTAGAACAGGCCAGTAAAATCGGCATCAATGGTGACCCCAACCAATTGTTCCTTGCGGAAAATATATGGGATCCGAATTCAAGGATCGGAACTTATGCCCGGGGAAATTTTGAACCGGCGAATTCCTACCAGGCGAATCAGCAAATCGCAGCAGGTTATGCCATGAATGAACTCCCTCTGGGTGATCGATGGAAAACCATTTATGGGGTGCGACTTGAACAGGTCGTCAACCGCTATACCGGCCAAAATAATCTGGGTGATCGGAGCTTTGACAATCAGGTGGTTCTGGACCAAATCGATGTCTTGCCTTCGCTCAATGTTTTGTTTACACCCACGGATAAAATCAACATCCGGGCATCGGGAAACCGAACCCTGGCACGTCCGACATTCAAAGAAAAATCCCTGGCCCAAATTCAGGATTTGATTTCAGGCAAAACGTTCATTGGAAATATTGATTTGGATGCCACCGAAATCAATAATTTCGATCTTCGAATCGAGAATTATTTTGATCTTGGTGAATTGATCTCTGTCAGCGTATTCTATAAACAATTGTTCGATCCCATCGAATTGGTCGCGTATTCAGATGCATCGCCTGACAATATCCAGCCCCGGAATAGCCAGGAAGCGTCCATCCGTGGTGTGGAGTTGGAATGGAATAAAAAACTGAATTTTCTGGGGAGATTGTTTTCAGAAACAAGCCTTGGTGGAAATCTGAGCTTCATCGATTCCAAAGTGAATATGGGCGAAACAGAATACCAATCCAGGTTACACAACGCCCGAAACGGAGAAGAGGTACTCTCTACCCGATCCCTGGTCGACCAGGCCCCCATTTTGGCCAACGTGTTTTTCCAATACGCCGCGTTGGAAAATAAACTCAACATCAATCTGAGTTACAATTACCAGGGTAAACAACTTTCGATTGTGGGCATAGGTCGAAATTCAGATATTTATACACTTCCAACACACAATTTGAATTTTAACACGCAAGTCAAGCTCGGTGCTTCAAATCGGGTCAACCTCACATTGCACGTAGAAAACCTCCTGGATCAGGATGCCGTAATGGTATATCAATCGTTTCAATCACCAGATCGTATCAGCGAGCGATACCGACCTGGACGATCAATTTCCCTGGGGGTTTCGATCGACCTTTAAAATTTATTCTAAAGCGGTTTTATGAAGCAGGTGGTCAGCGATGGCTGCCTGTTTTTTTTCGGTGCATGGTAAGGCTCTTGAATCCCTGCAAATGGATCAGTACCAGAACAGAAAAATGCCGGGGCCCAAAATGGATACAGAGGCCCCGGATTTCGTTAAATGATTGATTTACAACAATTTTACCGGGATTCCGGATGGAATCAGACGACTCATCATTCGAAGCGACCGGGAGTGTTTTTCGGTTTAGTTTTTAGCTTCGATGCCCGTAAACTGTCCCATAAACACCGGGATATTATATTGTTGATCCACGATCAGATATGCGAAGGGTTTATTAAATTGCAATGCAGGCGGCAGAGATGTGACTCCCACGCCGACCGTGGTAACAGCTGCACCTTCTACACCACGCTCATCCATTCTCAAATATACGTCGTGCAACGTGCGGGAGATATGTAATGGCAAGCCACTTTTAGACTCTCCCATCTGAGAAAGTTCCGCTTTTTCAGGATTAAATGCGGTGACCATCCCCAATGATTGTAAAGTCTCATTCAGATTGAGATGGGTCTTTATTTCAACCAGGGGCATCTCAAAACGGAAACGGGAGCTCTGGAATTCTAGATTGTTTTCCCATAAATCCTTCATAAAATCCGAATCGAATAAATCTTCCAAATCACCCGGATTGTCCGGCATGATCAGGTAAACGAATAAAGCAGAATCGGCCAGGGGCAATCGGGCAATCACGGCACCTTCCCGGGTAAGGTGTTCCACATTAGTGGTCTGGTGCATCGTTGGCACCATAATTTCATTTCCGGTGGTAGTCGTAAATGGCTTGTCAGATGTAGCTTCCTGAAGAAACCCGTTCACCCAATCCGCTTTGAGATACAAGGCATTGATCAGGAACAACACTTCCAGATCAGAAATGTCCTGGATGACCTCCTGAATCTTATCGTATGTTTTATCCTGTACCCATCCATTTATAGAAGTCACTGCCGACGGATCATCGAAATCGAGGTTTTCGTCGTGCACATCAAAATACCTGGACAATCTATCCACAAATTGTTCGGCTAAAACCACCCGATCCTGATCGTAGAACAATGCGTTGTGAATATCAAGATGACCGTTATCGACCAGGTTGGTCAGGTATTCCAACAACCCCTCCACCTGCTGATTCAAAGTTTCAAGGTCAGCATCCATCATATGCAACAATTCTCCGATTTCTTCACGGGTCTCCCCTTCTGCCCCATTGTACACCATATAGAGCGCAATCTGGATACTGAGCGGTGAAATGGCAAAATTACGTGAATCCTGCTGCGCCGCGATTTCCTTATACAAATCTAGGCTTGCTTGCTGAACAGATTTTTGGTGGGTAACCGTTTCTTCTCCTGGTTTATCCGGTGTGACGGTGGATTTATCACAGGCGTAGGTCAATATAAAAACCAGTGCCATCCAGCTAAAGGAATACGTAAATCGGTGCAGACGAAATGATTTCAGGTATTTCATTGTATTGATTTTTTATAATCCAACAATGGTGAGATTTCTTTATACCTAAAACGAAAGACAATTAATTTTTGTTGCTATCCGGACCAGTACAAGAGATAGAAAGAATAGCGAGTGGATGCGCTACATGGTGTACACCACCATCTAGCAGTAATCAGTGCTATCATGGAGAGCTTTGATTATTGCTCCCGATTGGAAGGTCAGGCTGAGCAATCACATGTAGGAACACGTAGTCGGATATGACCGCATACATATCAATAGATGCAAAGTGATTTCAAACATATCCAATTACCGTTGTATTAAAAACAAGTCAAATAGTTGGCTATTATAATAAGGGTCAGCAGGTTATAAAATGATGAGCAGACCGCGCACCAGCGTGGATTCCTTACCACTTGATAAAAAGTCAACCAATTAATTGGCGAATTCCGAGCTGGGTTTCCATTCCGGGGTCACATCTCCGGCGGCAATCCTCCATCCAATGTTGTAATACAACTGAACATCCTCGACGATCCCGTCGAAATTCATGGATTCATGGTATTCATCAGAAGGCTGATGATAATGATTGTTCGTGTATTCGTTGCTTTTTTGAGCAGCGTACTGAACTCCATGTTCCCGGGACTCATATGATCCTTTGGCATACAACGCCGGAATCCCGATTTTTGCAAAATTAAAATGATCGCTTCGGAAGAAATAACCCTTCTCAGGTTCGGAATCGGGCATCAGGTACCGATCCTGCTTCCGGGCTTCTTCTGCCAAAATTTCGTCAAATGTAGAGTGACCATATCCGATCATCGTAATGTCTTTCATTGCACCTATCGCATCCAGTGCATCCAAATTGAGGTTTGCTACCGTAGTCGATGGTGGATAAATTGGATTTTCAGCATAATACGCCGAACCCAGCAACCCTTGTTCTTCGGCTGTCACGTACAAAAAAACGATCGATCGTTCCGGTTCAAAATCAGAGGCAACATACGTTCGACCGATTTCCATCAAAGCTGCCACCCCGGTTGCATTATCCACCGCCCCATTGTAAATACTATCTCCGTTAACAGGGGTGGCTATCCCAAAATGGTCCCAGTGAGCGGTAAAAATGATATTCTCATCGGTATCCCCGGTCCCGGGAATTCGGGCGACTACATTTTGGCTTTCATTATACGTCATTTCGTTGCGGATGGACATTGACCATTCTGCTCCAAGTGGGACGGGATCAAAGCCAGGTTGACCAGCCTTTTCCTTCATATCCTCGAAGTCCAGACCAGCCAACTGGAATAATTCTGAGGCAGCATCGGTCGTAATCCAGCCCTGAACTTTGGCTTTC
>CALGAA010000252.1 GCA_937952445.1 uncultured Bacteroidota bacterium
ACCTCTTACCATTCCGAACAGAGAAGTTAAGCCCCTCAGCGCTGATGGTACTATCTTACGATGGGAGAGTAGGTCGCCGCCACCTTTTATGAAAGCCTGTTACTGAGAAGTAACGGGCTTTCGTCATTTATACCCATATGGTTTAAGAATCAAAGCGGCGACCTACTCTGCTACCCGCCCACGCTCCGGTGTCGCGTGGCAGTCTCATCGGTCGCGCTGCCGCACGACCGGTCCAGATCCGAAAGAATCGGATCCGGACTTCATTCGCTGAGCCGCCATTTTATGAAAGCTCATTACTTAATTGTAATGGGCTTTCGTCATTTATAGCCATATCCTAACGTTCTAATCTGGCAGCAACCTACGTTTCTTAACCATCCACCCGGAAGGGCTCAGGACTCGCTCAAAGATCTCACCTTCGCACATTCGCACGGAACGGTAAGCTCCACACTTCCTTCCTTGTCTGCCACTTTTATAATTGCTCTTTTCTTAATTTTAGCTCACCCGACCATTTCGGGGGGCTTATGGCAGCGATATCTGTCGTACTTTTAGTACAACAGATTTGCCAGTTCGTCAGACACCATATCATGGTGATTTTTATTCACATTTCTATGTATGTATTCTGGCGGCGAGATAAATTTAGCCTTCCTCCGGACTGCGCATAATCAGGTTTATTCAGGCCAGGTCTGGCAAATTCCCCAGGTTCATCCGTCTGCTGGAATAGACGGGAATTGAAAGGGCTCTTATGTTCTTTGTTTATACAAAAAATCAATTTATTAATGCCTGCTTCCGGAATTCAAATATTCAAGTCTATATTCCAGCTTTTCTATTCTCCCCCGCTATTCTAAATTCCACTATTACCCCCTATTCTTTGATAATTTTTCCCTCTCCGATTTGAAATAAAAAAAGGGATAAAGCTCAAAGACTTTATCCCTCATAACGCGGTTTATTGGAATTCGCGGAATTGAATGTGTCTTATTATTGGATACTTTTATCTTCTACATCCCACCACAATCGCGGTGCACCAGTATCCGTTCCTCCGATCAAAGCCACAGCAGCTTCCACCGCCTCTGTATTGGTGTCGTATTCGGAAACCGGATACTGCATTCTTCGGATACCGGGAATGGTCGGAATCTTTCCGGCACTGTGATTGACCACTATCGGGAATAATATCGGATAGCCGGTTCTGCGGTACTCAGCCCACGCTTCTTCACCATCGGGGAAAATCGCGATCCATTTTTGAGTAATGATTCGTTCCAGTTGACGGTTAGGATCTTCGTCTTCCCATTTGATCGTAATCTCGCTCAGGTATGGTGATCCTTCCGGTACATCGTTTTGTCCGGGGTTTACTGCTTTGGGATCTACATATGGCGCAGGCATACTGGTGCCATCGCTGAGGTAACTATCCAGATGAGAAGAGACGCCGTACAATTCAAAAGATTTGGCAATACCCGTTTCGTAATTGGTCTGGGCATCTCCTGCGTTAGCCCAACCCCGAAGGGCGGCTTCAGCACGGAGAAACCAGGATTCGGCAGCGACCATCAACTGATGTTTGTTCTCGGTGAAAAAGACCAACCTCGAATAAAAATCATACCGCGCCTTGGAGTCAATTTCCACTCCCAGCCGGATTCCTTTGTATTGTCCCTGGACCACCGGATCTTCTGCCGGGACGAAGTATTTGGAAATTCTGGGGTCGTTGTACCCGGTAAGGATGGATTCCATCTGCGCATTCATCCTGGTATCACTCCAGTCGTATCCGATTATGTTCAATGGATGAGTGGTGCTTAGTTCAATGTAGCAATTCTGACTGTTGTCCTCCAAAAGCCCACCATTAGCGGGATTTAAAGATTTTTCTCCCTCGGTTTTGGCCAGGCCCGGATCTACGTACGCTACGCGCAATGCCAATCTAAGCCGGAGGGTATTTGCATAACGCAGCCAATTTTCATAATTGTTGTTATCATACGCCAGGTCAGCTTTTTGCATCTGTGGTGATGTCGGAGAGGAAGCAAGACCCTTTAGTGTGTTAATCGCAATTTCCAGATCCTGAAAATAATTGGCGTACAGGGTTGGTTCGTCATCGTACGCAATGGATCCGTTCTCGTTGAGAACATTATACTGACTGTAAATGATCGGACCAAAATGTTCACTGACGCGGGACATAGCCGAAACCCGAATAATCCGGGCAAAGGCGTCCAGGTCATTAAAATCAGGATTTTCAGCAGCCAACTGGATGGTCTTGTAGGTCGGATTCATCACGTTGGTGTAGCGAGGATTCCAGATGTTGTTGATCCATCCATTTTGCAATGCATAAGTCATGTTGTTCATGTTGGAAACGAATGGCGCCTGATTGGCTACGTATCCACAGTAACTCTGGCTCGCCAGGTTGACCCCGGTTTGATACCCGGTCGTTTGTGGAATGATGAAACGCTGTGCTTCTTGCAAAAATGCGGACACCAGGTTGTAGTCTGCACCTACTTGTTCACTGCTCAGAGCTTTTGGATTGGTGTTGTATTCATCAAAATTTTTGGTACATCCTGCCGCAATAAGGAGGAGTAATAGTGCCCCGAGGCTGAATTGTATATATATAATATTTTTCATTATTGTAATTTTTTTGATCATTGAAAAGATTAGAAGGACAACTTCAGGTCTAAACCAAAACTTCTGATCGATGGAATGGCGAAGTTGTCATACCCTGAACCTCCTATACCTGTAGTTGTATTCAACTCTGGATCAAATGGAGCGTTGTTTTTGAAGAAAAAGAGGTTCTTTCCTACCAATCCAATATTTGCATATTTGAACACATTGGAATTTACTGGAATTCTATACGACAAAGCCATTTCTCTCAATCTGAAATGGGTCGCATCGTATACCTGTCCTTCGATGATCCCGTCCCGGTTTCCAATTCCCTGATACCATGCCTGAGCAGGAACCTTGCTGACCGGATTTCCATCCTGATCAACGGCATTCACTTCTACTCCACCAGCATCTCTGGCATCACCGCTTCTTTTACTATATCCAAATGAATCCAGATACCCCTGAGTTGTACTAATTACATTTCCTCCGAATCGTCCGTCGATGCCTATGGTCAAGGTGAAATTGTTGTAATTAAAGCTATTTCCCCAACCCACGATGGCGTCCGGATTGGTCGTGCCGATATAACCATCAGCATCGGTCAATGGAAGTCCCTCGTCACTGACCACGATGGTTCCATTGTTGTCTCTCAGGAACCGTTTACCCCAAAGATCACCAAAAGAACCACCCACACGTAGAACGTTGTAGTTTCCACCTACAGGATAAGTGTTGGAAAGCTGAGGATGCAGTTCGATGACTTTATTGCGGTTGGCGGTGAAATTGACGGATGTATTCCAGTTCAGTGTGCGTTCGCGAAGCACATCGAGTCCCAGAGCAATTTCAATTCCTTTATTCTCTACGTTACCGGCATTGAGGTATAGGGTAGTATTCAGCAATCCCCGTGGACCGGCGAAGGATACGTATTGATTCTTGGTGTTGGATTTGTACAAAGCCACGTCCAGATTCATTCGATAGTCGAAGAATCGGCCTTCATAACCAATTTCCACACTCTGGCTCAATTCCGGTTTCAGAGGTTGGTTTCCGAAAATACCGGCATTATTAACCGAAATTACTCCACTGTGACCCAATGTGGCCTGGGGCTGAACGGATACGTATTGCGCAATATCGTTCCCCACTTCAGCATAGGTTAATCTCAACTTACTCAGATTGTTCCATTCTGGAAAGGATAGTAATTCGGACAAAATCAGGGATAAACCTCCTGAGTAATAGAAGAATCCTGATTTTTCGCTATCCGTATTGGCGAGGGTGGACGACCAGTCGTTACGAGCGGGCACATCCAGGGAAATCATTTCTTTAATTCCTAAGTTGACCGATCCGAAAACGCCTTGTTTCTGGGAACGTCCAAAATTATCCCCCAAATTGTTGATGCTATTGGATTCTCCCCGGAACAAACCATCGAGAAGAAAAGCATTAGGAGCGACCAGCTTCCTGGCATCCATGGACCAACCCCGGAAGGTATAATCCGTGATGGATGCACCAACCGTAAAGATGAGCGCCAGATCCTGACTCAGGTCCCGGTTTCCGGTCAACAGAATGTCCCCGTACAAATCGGTTGAGGAGTTTTCATTGCGATAGTAGCGGCCATTATCTACAGGAAGAGCTGAAGATGTTTGACCGGAGAGTACGCCTTGAGTTCCGGCGTATACCTTGCGTTCCCACTGGTTCCACATTTTGTTGATGGTTCCCCGGGCGCTGATGTTCAGCCAATCGGTAATGTAATACTGCAATTTGGCAGAGCCGATAATATTATGTCTGTTCTGATCTGTAGGGTTTCGGTACAAAATCCAGTTGGGATTTTGTTCGTGGTGTGTGCCCCCCAAACCCTCATCATAATTGATGTTAAACCAGTTTTGTAGATAAAGATTTCTCGAAGGAGAGAGGTATTCATAATTTTCCAAAAACTGATTCAGGTTTTGTCCGCGTGGGAACATATACAAACCACTCAAAGGGCTGTAATAAAGACCTGTGGTGGGGCGGTTGTGTACGTTTTGAATCGAATACATCATATTTCCGTCAAAGGTGACTTTGTCTCCAAAAAACGAGTTGGTGTTGCGAAAATTGAATGAATGCTGGTTGAAGGTGTTCGTGGGTAATACGCCTTTGTTGGTCGTATTGGCGTAGGAGAAATAGTTTTGGTTACGGTTCGTACCTCCACTGAGACTCACGCTGTTGATGAGGGTCATTCCCGTGTTGAAAAAACCGTCGATCTGGCTTTTCAGGGAGCTATAATCACCTGCTGGTCCCCAGCTCTCTTCCGCATCATTGTTGGAAGAAGGTGATTGTCCGTATGAATACTGGAGTTCTGGTCTATAAA
>CALGAA010000253.1 GCA_937952445.1 uncultured Bacteroidota bacterium
TTCCCTTACTCAATGGCACCCTGCCACGTATTCGGACCCACGTGTATGCCACTTATACCAATCTCGGGGTCAACGGCGCTAATGAATACCCCATCCGAACTATCCTATCCGGGGATTGGAAATTGATAGTCAATCTTAAAGCGCACCATAAATTTCACATCGCGCGTATGGATCAACCTGATGATCGGGCTGTCATCGATAGTTACGACGTGCTGCAATCGTGGCTCAACCACGATTCGGATGTCGTTCGTCAACGCGCCGAATACCACTGGAAGCGTCCGGCGATTGAATTGTACCATCTGTCAGAAGACCCGGATGAACTAATCAATCTGGCAAACCGGAAGGACTTCGCAGGAATCCTCGATGCGATGATGACGGAATTGAAATCATGGATGGATGCTCAAGGCGATCCTATGTCCCCGGATTTTGAAGACTTATTTACTGAACTTAAGATGAGAAGCGAATGAAACGACGGCATTTTATACACACAACGACGGCTGGTCTGGTGGCAACCCTGTCCACGCCCACATCATGGTTGTTGAACTACAATCGATGGGAAGCCGAACCGTGCCCATTTAGGCCATACCGGCCCGGCCAAACACTTGTGCCGGTTACCCAAATAACGCCGGATGATGGGTATTTCATCCATACTTTTTACGATGAATGCCCCTGGAGTCCCGATGGAAAATTACTTTTGGTCACCAGGCTACCGTATCAAAAACGGAAACCCCGATGGAATGATACGGCCGAAATATGCGTGATTGACATTGAAAATCAGACCATTCGTAAGATCTATGAAACCAGGGTGTGGTCGTTCCAAATGGGATCGAACGCACAATGGAGTGACATTTCCAGCAGATACGTTTACACCAATGACATCATCCAAAATGTACCGGTCTGCGTACGGATCGACCTGGAAAATGGTAAAATCGAAGCTTACTCAGGTTCCAAATATGATATCGCAGGTCATGGAAAATGGATCGCCGGTCCGGATTTGCGGTATGTGAATGTGACGCAGTACGGGTATGCTCTTCCCGATCCACCTACTGGAATTCCACACCAATTACAAAAGTCTCAGATGGATGAACAAGGTGTGTGGATCACCAATTTGGAAAATAATCAGACCAAACTGTTGGCCAGTATGAATGACCTTTACGCCAAGGCCATTCCGGAAGATCAGCAATTTTATGCCGATGGCGTTTATTACCCCTTCCACACCAAATTCAACAGTGACGGAACCAGGATTATGCAGGTTTTTCGTTGCCTGTTTGAAGGAAATGGACGTCATGCCTCTTTATTTACACTTGATGTAGACAGTGAAAATATCATTCAGTGCCTGCCACGGGAAAAGTGGAACCAGAAAGCCGCGCTCGGTGGGAGTGGCAATCATCCCAACTGGCACCCGGACGGAGAACACATTATCATGAATACGGTACCTACCTGGCTGGGAGACAAGCATATGCGGTTTTCTATGTTTCGATACGATGGATCCGATTTCAAGGTTTTGTCCGAAAAATTCATTGGTAGCGGTCACCCCAGCGTGGATCCCACCACGCGGTATTTGGTTTCCGATGCATATGCCAAGCAAACCTACGTAACGGTCAACGGAGAAATACCCATCCGCCTGATCGATTTGGAAGCAGATCAGGAATACACCGTATGTACCATTTCGAATAATGTGGGGAATCAGGGAAAAATGTATTCCAGTGAAGGAGGCAGCCAATTCAAACTGGATCCTCACCCCGCATGGAGTCGGGATTATCGCAAAGTCTGTTTTAATGGGGCTCCGAACGGACATCGTCAGGTTTTTATAGCTGATCTCACCCCGATTATGGCTTGAAAAAATAGGATTATGAATTGGACTTTTATGGTAAACAAATATTTCCTCGTGCTTGGGATTCTTTTTGTGGGTGGGTGTCCGGGACAATCACAAGTCGGGAAATATCAGAAAGGAGAACTGATATATCAAAACGATCTATCGGATGAGGATATGGTCGGGGATTGGGTCATGGAAGGTCCCGGTACGGTTGAAATGAAGGACGGATGGATGCATATGTACTCGCCGGGGGAGGAATACCATCACGTATTTTGGTGTCCCCGTGATTTTCCGGATCACATCATCGTCGAATGGGAGGCTCAGAATATGGAAACCGATGCAGGGTTGTGTATCTTATTCTTTGCAGCACAGGGCATAAACGGCGAAGATATATTCGATGAAAATCTTCCAAAACGCGATGGTGATTTTTCCTGGTATATCCGGGATACCATCAGGAGTTATCACATTTCGTATTACGCCAACACCCCTAAAAAGCCGGACCGAAATACGGCGCATTTACGGAAAAACAACGGATTCAGACTGGTGTATTCTGGGCCGGAGGGCATACCGACCGAATCGACTCAAATACATCGGATGCGATTGATCAAGGATGGGCCTATGATCGAGATGTATGTGGATGATCGAAAAATTATCGATTGGGAAGATTCGGACAAAAACGACCCCCGCCCCTTTTATGAATCGGGTAAAATAGGTTTTCGGCAAATGCAATGGACCCATTTTCGATACCGAAATTTCAAGGTCTGGTCCATTAAAAAAGATTGAAACAACGCAAGATGAATAAATATCGAATTGCAGTGTGCATATCGGTGATAGCATGGATCCTGGCGGTAGGGTCAGGTCAAAAGGCATATGCACAGAATCAAAATGTTACAATGGATATTCTCCGGTCCGAAGAGGTGGATCTACCTGTTATTCACCCCCAATTCAGGGCCTGGCCCACGCCGTCAGCAGGAATGGTTGCCCCATATAATCCACCTATGCTTCTCTGGCCGGTTACCCGTAAAGAAGGGACTATCTATGAGGTCAGACTTGCTCGGGATCCATCGTTTCGGGACGGGGTGTTGGAAAGTAAGACTCTCCCATATGCAATTTACAATCCCTATCAGGAATTGGAGGAAGGGGAATGGTACTGGCAATATCGGGTGAACGATGGGATGTGGTCAGATCTTCAGCGCTTTCGGATCGGTCCGGAGTCGGTCCGGTGGAACTTGCCTTCCTTGCAAATGCTGAAGGAACAAATTCCTGCGAAACACCCGAGGGTGCTGGTGAAAAAGGGCATGACCATGGATGCGTTTCGGACGAAGTTAACTGCTGCTGAGGATGTAAATCACGTCATCCGACAGGGGAATATGGCTCTCCAACGTACGATTCCCGACGAGCAAATAGAACTTAAAAATCCAGACGAAGATGATCCCGATCGATTGGAAAAATTGCGTAAAGACGCAGCCAAAAATCTGGGTGATGCTGCCCTGGACGTCGTTAAAGCGCTCTCACAGGCCTACGTGGTGACGGGTGAACAAAAATATGCCGATCGGGCGATTGAATGGGCTATGGTGGTATCTTCCTGGGATCCGGATGGGGTGACCAGTGTGAGTGATTTTGGGGATAGCAGGTGCATGCTCTCGATGGCGTTGACGTATGATACCTTTCATGACCAACTGTCAGAACCGAAAAAAAAGGCGTTGTTAACCGGTATTGAAGCCCGGGCATCGCGATTTTATTCGGGATGGATCAATCATATCGAAGCAAAGGTTTTATCCAATCATGTGTGGCAGCATGTGTATCATTATTTTTTTCAAACCACCCTGGCCACTTACCGGGACATTCCGGCCGCCGAACATTGGTTGGAATACCTGTACGAGCTTTTTATTGCCCGGGCCCCTGCGCTCGGACCCAACGATGGAGGTTGGGTGAATGGCAATAAATATTT
>CALGAA010000254.1 GCA_937952445.1 uncultured Bacteroidota bacterium
TACGGGGATTTGGCTGGAATAGACTAAATTGAATATCCGATGGTAAAACAGCATGTACAAACAGCTATCCGGGCCGCCCAATTGAGCATAATTGGCAATTTTTTCCTGGCGATCATCAAAATCACGTTTGGCGTATTGGGAAATTCTTTTGCCATGATCGCGGATGGCATCGAATCCGTCTCGGATATTCTGGGGTCAGGTTTGGTCTGGGTGGGATTAAAATACGCTTCCCGGCCTCCGGATCACAATCATCCCTATGGCCATGGGAAAGCCGAACCCCTGGTCACCTTTTTGGTCGTGGGCTTGTTGATCGCATCGGCGATTTTTATCACCGTCCAAAGTATTCATTTCATCCGACAACCGCATGAAGGACCGGAAACCTATGTTCTGATTATCCTGGGAATCATTATCGTCGTCAAGGAGGGATTTTATCACCTGATGAAGCGCAAGAGCATTGAAACCCAGAGTCGGATATTGCAAGCGGATGCCTGGCATCACCGGAGCGATGCGATTACTTCTTCGGCGGCGTTTGTCGGGATAGCCATCGGCGTTTTTATGGGGGAAGGTTACGAAGCAGCAGACGACTGGGCGGCCCTGGTCGCGGCCGGAATTATTCTGTTCAACGCTTTTCGGATTTTTCGACCCGCTTTGGGTGAGGTCATGGATGAAAATACGCACCAGGTTCTGATCTACAAAATCCGGAAACTTTCTGTAGAAGTAGAGGGGATTATAGCCACCGAGAAATGTTTGATCCGGAAAAGCGGGATGAGCTACCTCGTCGATCTGCACGCCGTAGTGGACGGTCAAATTACAGTCGAGAAAGGCCACGAATTAGCTCATGACCTGAAAGACCATTTGTTGAATTCTTTACCTGAAATTTCGGATGTTCTCATTCACATTGAACCGGATTCAATAATGAATGAATAACAATTCTGAGAAGAACCCCCGAATTAATCCCACATGCAGTCTGAAGAAGAGGCATTATATTGAATTTCGATACACCTGCCCAAACTCACCCAATTGAAAGCTGAAATCCTTCTACAATATCCTCACTGGCAACGTATACACCCTCCCCTCGTTTTCCTTTTTCAAATAATCCATCAAGGGTTGGAAATACTGGACGAGGGCATTCGCCGATAATTTCGCCCCCAGATTTTCCCGGATCAATTTCCGCCAATCGTTGTTCGCACCGGATTCCATCAGTTTCTTCAAAAAGTCCCCGGTTTCTTTACTCCCGTAATAATTGGTAGCATGGACATCCTGGTCAAGAATCTCACTTGCGATGAATTCATGGAGCTGAAACAAAAGCACGTACGACAAAGCATAATCGTAATATTGTGCCGGATCATCGTTGATGTGGGTTTTGGTTGCTGCATCGTTGTATTCACTACCCCGTTCATAAGGAGGAACGATGCCTTGAAATTTCTCCTTCAGCTTCCACCACTCCTTGTTAAATGCCGAGGTGTCGATCGAGGTATTGTACAACGTATGTTCAAAATGCGACATGACCCCGGCTGAAAACGGGATGAAGACCACGTAGTTGAGTGCTTCTTTGAGCAACAATCGGTTGCGAACCGTATCGGACGGAGCCGTATCGGGAATCAACCCCCGGTCTGCCAGGAATGGTCGTTGCATGGCTGCCAGACCCATCAATGAGCCGATCGCTTCGTGAAATGCCCGGTTCGCCCCACCCCGCAACAAAATGGGGACATCCGGATTGGCGTACGTCAGGTAATAATAAATATGACCGAGCTCGTGGTGTACGGTTTCGTAATAATCCGCGGTGGGGGTGACGCTCATTAGGCACCGGACATCCTGTTGCAGGTCCATATGCCAGGCAGAAGCGTGGTTGTTTTTTTTGATTTCGCTATCCGCCGGGAGGGGATAGAGACTTGATTTCTCGTAAAAGCTCTGCGGTAGTTCACTGAATCCAAGGCTTTTATAAAAGGCCTCACCTTGTTCGATGATCCACGCCGGCTCCTGGTTTTGAAGCGCGCTATCCAGGTTGATCCCTTCGACTTCGACCAGAGCGCTCCAATCTTGTCCCCAGCGATTGGGCAACCAGTGAGCGGGGATCATATCAGGTACTTCCACCGCACCGTATCGTTCCGCTAATTCGTACCGTGCCCAGGTATGGAGCTCCCGATACAGCGGCCAGATCTCATAGATCAGTTGCTCCAGTAAAGTCATCATTTCACCGCTACTCATTCCGTATTCCGCCACTTCGTACTGGTAAAAATTCGCGTAGTCCAGTCCCTGGACGGATTTATTTCGCAAATCCCGGAGCTCCAACAACCCCGAATTCAATGTTTTGCCCACCTCTTTGGAAGCTTCCCACCACTTCAGTCGTTCGGCTGGATCGGTGAGGGTGCGCAGGGCCTCATCGATCTGACCCGTGGTAACTTCCATGGAATCAACCTTATAGGTAAACCCGTAGAGCTTTTCGTTTTGCCGGTTTTCCGCGGTGATGCGTTGAGCGACCACGTCTTTCATGGTAGCTGGATTGTTGCCGGCCCGGTGAAGGATGTCGGTAAAAATCCGCTTTTGGGTGTCAGATAGTCCACCGGACTGGTTCAGAAATTCTTTCGCCTTCCGGATGTTGAACGCATTCCCTGTAAAAGCTGCAAGCGCATTATTGGCTCGTTCCAGTTGGGCCGAAATCGCCGTGTCTCCCGGGATTATCCTCGTATTGGCCAGCCATTCCGCTTCTGCGCTGGCTACATATAAGGGCAAAAACGTATCGACGTAGGCATCCAGAAATTCGTCCACTTCAGAGTTTTGCGCCGAACTGGTATCCCCGGACTGACAACCGAGGATAAAGAGGGCAATCGTCAAACCGATGCCCAGCGTTATAAAATTTTTCATATAGGTGCTTTGTGTCAACAATTTAATAAATTTAATTTATCGCTACAAACTAAAGTGTAAAACGAGATGAAAGACATTGTAGTTACCGGTGGAAATGCAGGTATCGGATTTGAAACGGTGCGGGAACTGGCCGGGCGGGGTCATCGGGTAATCTTTACCTCCCGGAATACGGAAAAAGGGCAGACCGCGCTGGATCGGATCCGTAATGAATATCCGGAAGCGGAAGTGTCGGTGGTTCAGGTTGATTTGACTGATTTCGAATCGATCCGGCAAGCTTGTTCGGAGATCCTGAAAATGTCTCCCCGGATTGACGTTCTGATCCACAACGCCGGAACATTTCAGAGTATTCGAAGGGAAAACGAGGCCGGAATCGAACTATCGTTGATGGTCAATCATGTGGCTCCGTTTTACATGACCCATTTGCTGCTTCCGGCTCTGACGCAAAGCCCCGATGGACGCATTATTTGTGTGAATTCTGATTCCCACTTTATGGGCTCGTTCGATCCGGAGAATATCAATCTCAACCGCCGGTACCAGGGTTTGAGAGCCTACTGCCGCACCAAATTAGCCAATGTGTATTTTACCTATGAATTTGACCGGCGGAATCCCTATCCGCACCTCAAAATATTCGCGGTACACCCCGGCCTGGTCAACACGGATATCGGGGCCAAAGACGCCACCTTTCTACATCGATTGGTGTGGAACTGGCGGAGTCGAAGCGGGAAAACACCACGCGAAGGGGCCGAAACATCGATATATTTGGCCACCGCAGAGGGGAATGAACTGGAATCGGGGAAATACTGGGACAATTGCCGGGTAAAGAAATCTTCAAAATTGTCGTACAATGAACAAAACGCCGCATTTCTTTGGGAAAAAACGGCCGGGTTGTGTGGGTTGGAAGGTAAGGAATTTTTTCAGGAGGCAGGCAGGAATCCTTAGACGCTGTATTGTGGCGTGAAGTCGCCGAGCGTTGAAGAGCAAAAGTCAGTTGATGCGGTAGGGGGCAGTGATATTTCTTGTGATGTCCAGTCAGTAGGGGATAAATTAGGGTCTTCTCGTAATCCAATTCAAGTTCCTTGTAGTGAACTTGCATATGCGACATGTGAAAAATATAATGGTCTCTGTTACTTTTTTTGCTGAAAAAAAGTAACCAAAAAAGCAGCCCTCTGCAAAGGCGCCCCAGCTCGCGCACAAGCTTCAGCTCAAAAAATGCTAACCCACCTTGAAGACGGAGCTTCAAGTTCCTTCACTGAATGTGGGTTTACCACATTCAATCCCCTGAAGGGGATTTCGTTCAGTCACACCCCTTTATAACTTTGGTTGTATGTGTTTGGCCAGGTTCTTTTTCTGGCTTTGTATCTCATGCTTAATCTTGTACGGTAAGATAAAGGGGTTAAGCCGCGACGGATTTTTTTCGCCCCGCGCTGATGCAGAGGGGGCACGTTAATCATGGCAGGAGTGGGACTGTTCTGGCAGTAGATCAAGGGGTATTGCCTGAGTGGCATAATAAAATATTAACCTATACTCCGCGTTCGGCAAAAGAGGCTCGCTTGATTATCAATGTTACGGAATATGAAAGGCCCAAGAAGGGTTATTAAAATCCAATATAAATTAGATCCACTTATGAGGTATGCATATTGACACCGCACACCGTTAATTCAGGTAATTAAAGACTGAATCTATGAGTAGACCTGAATTATGAAGGCACGTAGTTCTAATCCCCTATTTCACTCTGGGAATGAATAACCATCCGTCCGATAAAACAATAGTAGATCTGAATAGTAGATCTGACCAATCCGGGGGCAAAGAATCGAAGCGGTGCTTCCCTTATTCGCCCATGAATTCCCCTCCTCCAAATATTTGAACCGGCACGTTATCCGAATATACCTCGATCGCGTATTTAAAATCTACATTGTTGACGACCTTATTCCGCCGTTCTTTCGAAATCAGGTAGTAATACCCCTTACCGGGCTCGAGATTTACGGTTTTCTCTTCCGGAATCGTCATTTCTCCGACCTGAGCATCATTTTCGATCAGGACGGTCTGCTGAAGTGTATCGGAAAGAACCAGGGTTATCGAATCTCCCGATTCAAAAGCGGTCTGATTCCAGGTAAAGACCCAGTCTCTGCCAGTGATCAGACTATCCGATTCCATGCGGGGAACCAGCGGGACCGGGATGGAAACCACCTCGTTTTCCGGTTGGATCTGCACGTTTAGATTTTGACTGATCAGGGTATCCCCTACCATATACATATGATAATAGTTGGCCACCTTGTCGGATGTAATCTTTTGGCCGTTGATGATAAATTCGTGCAGCCGCGCATCCGGGACA
The DNA here is from genome assembly GCA_937952445.1 of uncultured Bacteroidota bacterium. Classification (GTDB taxonomy): domain Bacteria; phylum Bacteroidota; class Bacteroidia; order Chitinophagales; family Saprospiraceae; genus Membranihabitans. The sequence continues at coordinate 5,198 of CALGAA010000254.1, forward strand.
AGGCTGTCCACCTGATTGCGCTGGAAAAAACTCCAGGTTCCGCTCAATTCACCATTGCTCATCAAATAGCGGATGTCAGCGGTGATGAGGGGATTGCCAAAGCGGGTATTGCTTCCTGAAGACTGGCAGGAGATGAGAAATGAGGACATGACCAGAAAAGCAGCAAAGAACGCCAGATAACGCATGGGATTGCGGTGTTCTTTTTCCCCGCCCTTCATCACCAGCTTCCCTGTTCGCTGGAGGTGTCCCGTCCAGGAATTTGATGAAATCCACTTAAAGAAATGGAACAACCTGTTCGCGAGAAATCCGATCGTCCTGCCAAACGGCCATAGTCCGTTGGGATATAAATCGGCGATACGTCCCCCTGATTTGCCGAACGTTATAATCCTATACACACTCCTGAATTTAACCCTTCCACCAGGATTGATCCGTCGAGTAGATGTTTTTCCCATTAAAATATTTTTCTTGTTGAGTGCCCTGCCCTCAAATTTCCCCTAACTTTGATCCAGCGACCGGAAGTGGTTAACGCAACCGGAAGTCAAGTTATGTAATTTACGAAGCTCTGGTTAAATAAATACAGGCTTTTGCTGAAATATTATACTGACCACACAGAAACAACGACAAAATTCAAAATTCCCATGAAAAAGAAGGTTTTAATCACCGACGGTGTTCACAATATTCTCGCCACTGGGTTGAAGAAAGCCGGTTTTGAAGTCGATTATCACCCGAAGATTTCCCTCGATAAGGTCATTGGGATGGTCCGGCCCTACCATGGCCTGATTATCAACAGCAAAATCCGGGTGGATGCCCGGCTTCTTGACGAGGCACCCGACCTGGAATTTGTCGCCCGCCTGGGTAGTGGCATGGAAATCATCGACCAAACCCTCACGGCACAGCGAAATATATCCGTTTTCAATTCCCCGGACGGCAATTGCAACGCTGTGGCCGAACATGCCATGGGGATGATCCTGGCGTGGAACAACCACCTGATCCGGGCCAACGCAGAAGTCAAAAATTTTCAATGGAACCGGGAGAAAAACCGCGGAATCGAACTCGAAGGACGGACCGTGGGTATCATCGGATTTGGACATACGGGAAGCGCATTGGCGCGTAAGCTGCAGGGGTTTTCGGTTCGGGTCAAAGCCTACGATAAATACCTCCCCGCCGGTTATGCCCGGAACTATCCGTGGGTAGAAGAATGTGCGGACCGGGAATCAGCTATCCGGGCCAGCGACGTGGTCAGTTTGCATTTGCCTTTAAACTTTGAAACACTGAAACTGGCTAATGAATCCTTTTTCAACCAATGCAAACCCGGGGCTTTGCTGGTGAACACCTGCCGAGGGAGCGTTGTGGATACGCCTGCCCTGATCGGGGCATTGGAACGCAAACAACTCAGGGGAGCGTGCCTGGATGTGTTTGAAAACGAAAAGCCATCGACTTATACCCCCGGGGAAAGGGAGATGTACGAACAGCTCTTTTCCCTACCCGGTGTTTTAGTCAGCCCGCATATCGCAGGATGGACGAAAGAAAGCAAATATAAGTTGGCCAAAATCCTGCTCGACAAGATTTTAACACATTATGCCAGCCCATTGTCCCGGTAATTTCGTTTACATTTGTATGGATTCAAGAGGTTGGATAAGAATTAATATATTTAACCTTTCAAAAAGATTGATCAATAATCACCCCGGAATATAGATGCGAATTTTACGCTACTGCTTATTGGTTTTATTGCCTGCCCTGGGTTGGTCCCAGTCCTCGCTGGAAGGGACCATCACGGATGGAGAAAACGGTGATCCGATTATTTTCGGAACGGTCGCCCTATACAAAAACGGCGTTCTGGTCACCGGCACAGAAACCGATGAAAACGGGAATTATGCCATTTCCAATCTCGACCCCGGCACCTACGATGTCAACGCGAGTTATGTCGGATATCAGGCCAAAACCATCGAAGGGGTAGTCCTGCTGGCCGGTCGGAATCTTCGGCTCGACATCGAAATTTCGAGCGGAACGGTGCTGGATCAGGTCGTCATCGTAGAATACAAGGTTCCATTGGTGGAACAGGATAATACCACGACGGGTGGAATCGTCACGGGGGAACAGATCCGGAATCTCCCTATGAAAAGCATCAACTCCCTCGCAGCTACCACGTCAGGGGTTTCCTCGTTTAGCGGGGAATCGGTGGCGATCCGGGGTTCGCGAACCAACGCTACGGATTATTACGTCGACGGTATTCGGGTCAGCGCCAACCTGGTTCCACAAACCGAAATCGAGCAATTGCAGGTGATCACAGGAGGGGTGGAAGCCCGGTACGGCGATGTGACCGGGGGGATTATTTCGATCACGACCAAAGGGCCGTCGGAAACTTTTCAGCTCGGCGCCGAACTGGAAACTTCGCAATACCTGGATTCGTACGGATCCAACGAATTGAATATGAACATCAGCGGGCCGATCTGGAAAAATAAAAAAACAGGCCGATCCATTCTCGGTTACCGGATCGCAGGGAGATACCTCTCTCAATTGGACGATAGTCCGGGGGTGCTGCCCAATGTGGAAGCCAAATCATCGGTTATAGAAGATCTCGAAGCAGATCCCTTACGGCTGATCCAAGGAACGCTGTTTTCCCGGGCTGAATTCCTGCACGACAGGGACGTCAACTTTGTGCGGACCAATTCTGAAAACAACAGCCATTCATACAGTTTTACGGGAAAATTGGACGCTCGTCTGACCGAGAACATCGATATGACTTTTTCCGGAAATTACAGCGATTCGTACGATCGGTTTTCTGCAGGAAGATCGTTCGCGGTACTCAATGCCCACAACAACCCCGTGGCGACTGGTTCTGATTACCGGGTCAACGTGCGGTACCGGCACCGGTTTTTGCAAGGCAACCGGCAAAGTGGATTATTTCGCAACGCGACTCTGATCATCAACGGTTCGCAGGAATACAGCACCAATCTGGATCAGGATTACCGGCACCGCGACAATTTTTTCGAATACGGACACGTCGGTAAATTTGATTTTGCCTGGGTACCGGTAGAAGGAGAATCGGAATATTCCCAAAGCTTCGAAGGCCTGGCCCACGCCGGTTATCTGCAAGTGCTCGAGGGGCCGTTCCAGCCGTCGGTTCACAATCCCGTTCTGGCCAATTTTAACAACCACATCGATCAGAATGATTTTTCCCAGTATGTGGCGTACAATGGATTTTTATCTTCCAACTACAACGCGCCGTGGGGATTTTTCAATAACGTGGGGTCGGTCTACAATAGTTATTCGACCGCTGAACTCAGCAAACAAAACATCAATGCCAGTCTGCAGTTTGACCTGTTTCCGGGTGGATCGGACCGTGGAAGACATTCCATCGAAATCGGCGTGAATTACGAGCAGCGGGAATCCCGGTCGTGGGGAATATCGCCGTACAGCCTGTGGTTGTTAGCGCGGCAACAGGCCAATCGACACATCATCGGTGTGGACACCACGCAGATCATCG
>CALGAA010000255.1 GCA_937952445.1 uncultured Bacteroidota bacterium
TGGCGGTAAAGCCTTTAAGGAATGGGTGGAAAAATGGGCCGCGGACGGTTACGCCGCTATTGCTATGGATTTAGCGGGAAAAGGACCGGATGGAAAAAGAGTGAGTCGCCCGGGGCCGGATCAAAGAGGTTATGACAAATTTGGGAGCATGGAAACCGGGAACCTCAAAGAGGTCTGGAGTTATCATGCCGTATCCAGCGTGGTCATTGCACATTCGCTTTTATTGAGTATGCCTGAAGTTGATGCCAATAAAACATGTATCACCGGGATAAGTTGGGGCGGTTATCTCACCGAAATAGCTGCCTCGCTGGACAATCGTTTTCAAGCTGCTGCGCCGGTTTATGGTTGTGGCTATTATGATGAGTCCGATGTGTTTAGCGAGCCACTTGATCAGCTTTCTACCACAGCGAAACAGCAATGGATGCAGTATTATGATCCTTCCATGTATTTGCCGTTCGCCAAACCTGCTTTTCTTTTTTTGAATGGCAACAAAGATCAGCATTACAATGTCGTGCCCTATCATAAAACTTATAGTCTGGTTCCAAAAGAAATTCGCACGATTGCCATAAAACCCGACATGAAGCACAGTCATGAATATGGGTGGGAACCCCAGGAAATTAAGTATTTTTTTGAAAGCGTTGTAAACCATGCACCGCCCCTCATCCAGGTTGGCGATGTGGTGGAAAAAGATGGACGTCTTAGCTTTCCCTACCAGTCACCTGTGGGCCTTTATCGTGCCAGATTCTACTATACCAATGATACCCTATCATCAAATATTGAACGAAAGTGGGAGGTACAGGGAGCCGATATCGATGAATCTGCGGGCATAGTGAGTTGTCCGGTCCCCGATTCCGATTTTAAATACGGCTTTTTTTATCTCAAAGATCACAGACATCTGTCGGTTTCTTCTGAGTTTGTAATCAAATAAATTCATATATCAAGCCCTCATCAATGCTGATGACGATCTCCGGAAACCCAATTTAATTTGGATCGTTTTTTAATTGCGAAAGAAAAGCAACCAAATCCCGAATTTCACCTTTGGAAAGGAAAGAACTCATATCAGGCATTCCTGAGGGCATATGTTGTCTTTCTTGTATGTCGCCTTTGCTGATTGCTTTTATTTGATCACCTCCTGTCTTAATTTTTACTTCAGTCTCAGTTTCTTCCATCAAAATTCCACTGACTTTATTTCCGTCCTTGGTGGTTACACTAATGTTTCCGTAACCCGGAGCAATACGTCTTTCGGGATCTACCAGGGACTCCAATAATTGCTTGCGGGTCAACCTGTCAGCTATTCCGGCCAGGCCTGGTCCGACATTGCCGCCAACTTCAAAAACGGCATGACAACGAATACACTGTGCACCTTCGTGATTGTAAAAAATAAACTCTCCGGAACGGGGATTTCCACCATTCAGTGCTTCCAGGTAAAAATTAACCACATCGGAGCTGTCCTTTGATTTGTAATACGACTCCAATTTTTGATTGAGCGCAGGTATGTTTTGTTTTTCAACAGCTTCAATGATGTCCAGCTGAATTTCTGGCGGGGCAGTACCAGCTATCAATTGGTCAAGTGGCCCGGAAAGAATGGCCTGTGCATCGGGCCCTGTAATGGAACTTAGCGATGAAAGAACGGCCTGCTTTTCCTCTACGGTACCAGAAGTGAGTATTTTATCAAATAATTGAGTGAAATTTTCACTGGATATATTTGAACCGGGCAATATTTCCAGGGCTGTAGAACGTACTTCCGGGCTTTTATCCTCCAGAGCCAGATCCAGACCCTGATTAAGGAGGTTTGACTGAATTTCAGCAAGTGCTTTGAGTGAAGCCTGGCGTACCTTGATGTGGGGACTATCCTGAACCAATTGCAGCAGGATCGATTCAGGTTCAGAAATTTCGAGTTCAGCAATGGCATTAGCTGCAGCCACTTGTATGGAGGGTTGCTGTTCCTCCAACAAACTATTAATTATCGGCGAAACAGCAGCAATTACATCCTGAACATTTCGTGAAATTTCACCCCGGTACCGGCCATCTACGCGGTCAAATACCGAGGGATCGTGCCATGTGCTTAATGCGGCCAAAGCTTCTGCCCGCATTTCCGGAGGGGCAGTTTTCCTGGTCACATAATTGGTCAGTATATTCAGGTTTTCTGCATTTCCTACCCGGAGATTTGCATTGATAGCCCTTCTGATCAATGCTTCACTGGTAAACCTGCTTTCATTTAGCAGTTCAGCCAGATCGGGGAGACTTTGTTCGATAGAATAATCATCATTGATAGCTCTTGCAGCTTCGGTTACAATGTATTCATCCCCGTCATTGAGAAATTTCGAAACCCCTGGATTTTGCATTCGCCGCAATGCAACCACAGCAATGATCCTCAATGCACGGGAAGGATGGTTAGCCAAATCGATTAAAGGCCCGGGTTCCCCTATCCGGCTGAGGGCTATGGCCGTGCAATGATGCAGCCAGATGTCCTCGTTGTCCTTTCTTTCCACCATGTCCAGGATGGGTTGAATGGCCTCTGTCTCCCTGGTTCTTCCCAAAGCTTCTGTGGCAAAAAACCGAACTCTGATGTGGGGGTGGTTGAGTAGAGAAATGAGGATTTCTCCCGCCTCCGGGTAGCGCACATCTCCAATCATTTTAGCAGCCTGGGCACATATTTCCGGGTCTGCATCCTTCAGCAAAGGAACCAGGACGCTCGCATATTCAATATCCTTTCTAGCAAACTGAGATATTCCCCAAATAGCGTGGATTCTCGCCATTTGAGATTCGTTGTGGTTGATGCAATCTGTGAAAACATGGTATCCTTCATCTCCTCTACGGACAAGTTCAAATTGTGATTTTTGCCGAACTCTCCTATCCTGATGAGCCAGTAGAGTTTCCAGCTCATCGAGATCCTTATCTTTAAAATCGGATTGGATCAATGCTTTTGTTTCTTTTCTGATTTCTGAGTCCTGCGCATCCGGAGTATCCAGCTTCCAAATTCTTCCTTTGTTTTTGGGTCCCCACCCATCAATCCAATCTGAAAAATAGAGTGCACCGTCCGGGCCAAAATCCATTCCGGTTGGGAGTAAGCCTCTGGCTACAATCTGGGTGTGATCCAATTCAAAGGATGCCCCATTGGGTTTCAGGGTAAAAGCGTGGATGGGTGAACGGGCCGGAGTCCCCCTGAATTCTGCTACAAAAAAATGGTCATACCATTTTTCACTCAATGCTGTACCCGGGTTATACACCAGGCCGGTTGGACCGTTCACATAGTTGATGATCGGTGGGAGAAAATAAGCTGCCTGTCCTTCCCATCGGGGTATGTGCATCTTTTCATCGATCCACACTTTGTATGGGTTGTTTCTGGGATCCGTATATTTTCCAAACTGCCAGTTTATCCGCCACCCCGAATCCGAACCATCAATCAAATAGACCAGTCGTTCGCTTTCCCCTCTGTGATCCCCATCATTATCTTCCGTGATAAGGTTGCCATAATTGTCAAATACGAATTCATGCGTATTGCGCAAACCGGCTGCGAAAACTTCAAAATTGCTGCCATCGGGTTCACTTCTTACGATGATGCCCTGATTGGGGTATTTCCATTGCCTCCCTTCCCCGTCTATAATGTTCGCACCAATATCCCCTATTCCCCACCATAGTCTGCCCGCCGGACCGATGGTGACTCCTGACATCCCATGACCACCAAAACCAATATGCACGGCATAACCGTGACTGATGGATGTTTTCTCATCGGCGATGCCATCTCCATCGGTATCTTTTGTCCTCCAAAGATCCGGTGCCACCGAAATAAAGACTTCTCCATTGTGTACTTTTATTCCATTTGCTACATCCGTAATTTCTTCATGAAAATCTTCTATGTACAATTGGCTTCGGTTCGCAATCCCCCTGTTATTCGCATCCTCTACAAACCATACCTGCTCTTTTTCAACCGTCAGGTCTCTCCAGTCTCGCACTCCGTCATTGTTTAAATCTCTGAGATGCTTTTCCGATTCTTCGGAATCTGCCGTAAACGTTTCCCGCAAAAACTTTCTGCGATCTTCAACGGTCTCGAATGAAATGGATGCAGTCATCCAATTGCGATGCCCCCGGATATCAAATTCTGAATGCCGCGGTCTGATGGCGCGCGTATAATACACTCTTCCATTTTCATCCACATCAATGGCTATCGGGTCTTTAACCAATGTATCTGAGGCCCAAAGTGACAATTTCAGCCCATCAGCCACTTCGGCAGCCGTCTCTTCTTCTATTAATTGAGCTGTTTTTGCCGATACCGAATCTGAAAGCAAGATTTCTTGTTGCGGATATAATGGTTGCTTATTCTGGCATGCCACCATCATGATTCCGACAAAGGTGATCAATAATCCATTGATCAAATTAAGAGGATTAGACATTTAGCTATGAGTGGTTTTGGTGACAACAAAGTATTCGGTCCAATATACAAAATGTTATAAAAACCTGCATAAACTTTGTAACCTGTCGGCAATATTTGCCTCGATCAGAAATTCATTGTCCGGTAATTTTAAACGCGGTAAAAATGAAAAAACAGGACACAAAATCCGGAGCATGTTGACCCCTAATACGAAATACAAAAATAACGAATCGTTAATAGATGGTCGCCTCCTTCACCCGATGGAAAATCAGGATGGCCGATTTGGAAGCGTAAATACCTTGAATTGATTTTATGAGTAAACCCAAAATAATACAGAAGAGTCAGTCCTGGTCCAGGAGGGACACAGTGGATTCCGCCGTCGTTGGCAAATATTGAAATTATGAGGATAAACTCTGATTAGAAACTCGACTCGAAATGTCAAGTATTTTGCGCAAGATACTTGACAAATTGCCACAATTTCTTATTTTTACATCCGGAAAACAATGTCAAGTTAATCAATGAAGGTGACAGAGAAAATAGAACAGAGAATCAACAGGATGCAGGTGGGAACTACCTTCAAGTATCAACAATTGGGTATTGATCAGTCTGATTACGGTGCTGCTGCGAAAGCTATGGAGCGATTCATTAAGAAAGGAATGATCAAAAGAGTGTCTACCGGAGTATTCTACAAACCTAAACAATCTGCATTTGGTGAACTCAAGCCACGAGAAGATGAACTGCTTAAACCATATCTCTTTCAGGATGGAAAGCGCATTGCATACATTACCGGAGGATCATTATACAACCGCATGGGCTTAACCACACAGGTGTCGAAAACCATCAAGGTAGCCAGTAAAGTTAAACGGGTAACCACCAAAATCGGAAAAACACAAGTCAAACCGGTTAAAAGCTATGTGGATGTAACCAATGAAAACTACTACCTACTGGAAATTTTAGATGCACTAAAAGACTTTAAGGTCATATCCGACCTGGACAAAAAATCAGCCATAGCGTTACTGAAAAATAAAATAAACAAGCTATCCAAAAATGATCAATCAAAAATCATCCGGTATGCCTTGAAATACCCACCCCGGGTAATAGCCCTATTGGGAGCCATATTGGAACTTTCAAAGAAAAAGGATGGTCTTGAAAGCCTGAGAACGAACCTAAATCCATTGACTACCTATAATCTCGGAATAAAGAAGGAAACATTACCAACTGCACCGGAATGGAATATTAACTGATGTGAAATTACATACGAACAAAGATCTACTCTATGATGCAATCCTCGCTACTGCGGACTATCTCGACATGAGGGACATTTATGTGGAGAAGGATTATTGGGTAACTGTTGTTTTGTATGAGATATTTCATTCAGAGATAGCCGATCAGTCCGTTTTTAAAGGAGGAACAGCTCTTTCTAAATGCCACAAACTGATAGAGCGATTTTCAGAAGATATCGACATGGTGGTGCTCCGAAATGAAAGAGAGACCGACAATCAGTTAAAAAAGAAAATACGGGCAATAAGCAAAGTAGTTGAAAGGGTAATTCCGGAAATAGAAGTTGAAGGACTAACCAATAAAATGGGGAATATTAGGAAAACGGTTCATCAATACAACAAGTTATTTGAAGGAGATTTTGGTCAGATCAGGGAACACGTAGTGGTTGAAGCGACATGGTTAGGAGATTTCCAACCTTTTTCTAATATGGAGATCAGTTCTTATATCTATGAAATGATGAAGTTTAAGGGACAAGATGAACTGATTGAACAATACAGTATGGCTCCATTCTTTATTCAGGTTTTGGACAAGCGAAGAACCTTCTGCGAGAAGATCATGAGTTTAGTGAGGTTCTCCAGATCAGATGAAGCGATATATGACCTGAGAAACAAAATCCGTCATGTGTACGACATCCATCAAATGCTCAAAGATGAAGAAATTCAGCAGTTCTTTGAAAGTAGTCGTATTGATAATATGCTGATAAAGGTGGGAAATGACGACATGACCGGCTATAAAAACAACAATGACTGGATTCCTGAACATCCTTCAACGGCTATCATATTTGACAAGCCACAAGAAACATGGGAACATCTCAGCTCTACATATAAAGGTGATTTCAAAGACCTGGTAACAGGTGAACTTCCGCCAGAATGTGAATTGATTGAATCCCTGAATCAAATTGCTGTTCGACTGAGAAAAATAGAATGGAATATAAAATAACAATGGCTAACCACACCTCTACGTAATGTCGATGGGAACACTGCGTAAATCAGAATTGCTTTTTTGTAAGCACGGGGTATACTTACAAGACCGAGATTTTAGGATCCCGACCCATGGGCTGTCTGAACGCTGGAAAATTTCGATTGTTATCAATTTTCGAAACTTATAATTATCCCGGCTAAAATGTCGTCTATTCGTGCCTGTGTCCGTAATGGATAGTTCGATAGGCTTTCAATGTAGATCGGGAGTATGGGCTGTGTTAGGGTTCATTTTATAAATCTGGTATGGTTTTAAATTTTTGAGGTATCTTATAGCTCTCAATTCAAAAACATATGTTCAATATCTCACAAAATAACCAGCATGATTCGTATGGTGTGAACGATCTAACTGAATTCCTTTGATATCGAAATTACAAGAAAATCACAAAGGAATTCAGG
>CALGAA010000256.1 GCA_937952445.1 uncultured Bacteroidota bacterium
ATAAGGCTTTAAATGATGAAGATATAGCGAAAAAGTACCCGTCAAATGTGTCACGAATATGGTGACTGGTGCACTTCTTCTACCTGAAATTTATTGAGCCTCTACCTTTCTGTATTCAAATCCCAACCGATCCAGCCCTTGTTGAATTTCCGGTGCTGACATAAACAATTCCCAGAGCAATCCGGTCCGGTAATTTTCGATCATGACCGGAATGGTCAACTGGTCGATGGCCAGGTACCGGGGAACGGACCAATTTTCTTCCAGGCTAAAAGCATCATAAGGTCCATACTCCCCGATGAGATCGGGATGTTGGTCGTATAAAAAATGTAAAAATTGGTTGCTTTCTTTAGGTGTGTATGGAAATGAACTCAAAGCCGCAGTGGGTGAAATAACGCCCAGATCGTTCGTGGGACTGTGACCCGCGTACCCGTTGATTGAGTAGCTCGACGTCAATCCCCAACACGAATCAGAATATCCCTCGAAGCCTTTTGGATTGTCCACACAGTATCGATACTGGATCAGGGCATGGTTTTGATTGAGTTCCCAATAATTCGCGTAATCGTCCTGAAGGCCACGGGGATCGAGTCCCAGATAAGAATAATGTGCCCAAAACAATGGACCGACCATTCGGTCCGGAATCCCATAATGATATAGAACCTGTGGAAGTCCGTAGTACTCGTCCGGGCTGACGATTTCTCCGTTTTTCATAAACCCTTCGTGATACACCGCCGGATCCACCGGATGGGTGGGGGAACTGGCTGCCAGGATGTACATGATGAGGCATTCGTTGTACCCATGCACAGGAAAGTCCATTTTCCATTCGTATTGCGGGGACCAATGCCAATACAATACATTTTCTCCCCTGGTGTACCATTGCCAATCCACGCCACGCCAAAGTTCATCCATTTTTCGGGCCAATTCCTGTTCCTCCGGGCTCCCGTTTTTGAAATATTGCCTTGCAGCAATCAGCCCCTGAACTAAAAAGGATGTTTCGACCAGATCCCCACCATTGTCGTGTTGACTGAAAGGTTGAACGGTTCCATCGGGCATCCACCAATGGGGCCATGCCCCGTGAAATCGATCTGCTTCCGCCAACCAATTGGTCAATCGGAGCAATCGCTCATATCCTTGTTGCCGGCTGATAAATCCCCGCTCAATTCCGACGAGGGTGGCCATGATTCCAAACCCCGTGCCTCCGGACGTGATGATGTCTTTATCATGTGTCGGGTAAATGTCATCCATATGCAATCGTTCCCGGGCTCCACCTGAGATCGGTTCGCCTCCTTCCCAAAAATAATTAAAGGTCTCGTGCTGGACCCTATCCAGCAACTCGTCGTCGACAGACACCTCCGAAGTGAGTTTTTTTTGACAACCCCCTATAAGCACCAGGCAGCAAAGGCCAAGCAAGGCAGGTAAAACAGAGATTAATCCCGAATTTTTAATTTCGTTAGTCATAGCGAATGTTTAATTTTTCTAACCCCTTTTTAATTTCAGGAGCACTCATAAATAGTTCCCAGAGTAGTCCGGTTCTATAATTTTCAATCATACAGATAATTGGACCCTGATCAATGGCCAGATAGGAATCTGCTACCCATTCCTCGGTAATGTTGAAGGCATCATAAAAACCGTATTCCCCCCACAATCGGTCCCCCAGGAGATAATAAAAGTGTCGGATGGCGTCCAGCGATTCGTCTGGAGTGTAAGGAATCGAAGAAATGGCAGCCGTGGGGGTGATGACCCCGCGATCGTTGGTCGGGCTGTGTGCGGAATATCCCTCGTTGCCATCGCTGGCGGTCAATCCCCAGCAGTGTTCCGAATAACCGACGAAATTGCGGGGGTTGTCAATACAATATGCACGATTGATCAGGGTATGACTCACGTTTTGATTAAAATAATGCGCGTAATAATCTTCCAGCTTCCTCGGATCCATCCCGAGGTAGGAGTAATGTGCAAAAAACAGAGGTCCGCCCATATTCGGGCCAAGCGGCAGCACTTCACCGTAGTACGAGTTTCCATTTTTCATATTACCGGATCTGGCGTAGCCTTCATGGTACACTTCCGCGGCAATACTGTATCCAGGCGATGCAGCAGCGAGGACATAGGTGATCTGAGTCTCGTTGTGCCCCCGGATCGGAAGATTGATCTCCCATTCATATTCGGGAGACCAGTGCCAGTATAGTACATTTTCTCCGTTTTGGGTAAACCAATTCCATTCTACACCTTCCCAAAGTTCATTGATTAGGTTGCTCAATTCCTCTTCTCCGGGCTCGCCGGGATTGAGGTATTGACGCACGGTTAACATTCCCTGTATCAAGAATGCGGTTTCGACAAGGTCAGCACCGTTGTCTTTTGCACTGAAAGGCTGCACTTTACCCGTCGACCCGTTGATCCAATGGGACCAGGCGCCATGAAACCGATCTGCTTTTTCTAAAAAATGAAATATTTGGGACCAGCGGTTCACGGCATCTTCCCGGGTGATAAAGCCCCGTTCCACTGCAACGATCATGGCCATGAGGCCAAATCCGGTGCCACCGGTGGTTACCGTAGTTCCGCTTGTATTTCGTTCCCGGGCCATCCCGCTATTTGGTTCTGCGCCCTCCCAAAAATACCGGAAGGTTTGTTCCTGGATGAGGGTGAGTAATTCCTCGTCGGAAAGCAGGGGGAATTTATACGTCGAATCCAATTGAGTGAAAAAAGCATACTGTGTTTCATCAAATGGCCGGTCGACAGCTTCAGACAAATGGCCGGAAACGGTTAATTCGTAAGAGGTATAATAATCCAGGGGTTGGTTCGTCGTCAGGGTGTAGAGTGTATCGGACTGGGCAGAGAGAACCAGTTGCTCATTTTGCCCCGTCCATTGGAGATGGTCGGATAAGGTGTTTTCCGCCACAGGGTGGGATAATTTCAGCTCCCAGACCGGGTGGAGGCTTATTTCTGTATTGAGTTGGTTTACTTCCATGATCTGGTTATTTTCCATTCGAAGGATCAACTGCAGAGGTTCGGTACGGATGAAAAAACGGATGGTATCCCCGCTGAATTTTCCGCCGTCTGTAGCAGTGATTTGGTCACTGATCAACAATTGGTATGAATTGCCTTCTTGCCAGGGACTCG
>CALGAA010000257.1 GCA_937952445.1 uncultured Bacteroidota bacterium
AACTCTACCCGGAGTGGCAGGAAAAATACAACGTTTCCCTCATTGCGGTCAGTACGGATGATGCGCGAACATCCAGCCGCATCAAATCAACCGTGGCGCAGCAAAAATGGCCCTTTGAGGTCTACCATGACATGGAGGGAAAGACAAAACAAGTCTTCAACTTCACTTCGATTCCGTTCACGGCGGTTTTTGATTCCAAAGGGAATCTGGCGTATACGCACGTGGGGTACAAAAGCGGTGATGAATTGAAACTGGCGGAGAAATTAGCCGAAATGGAGTAAATCGCGGTAGATACCAGCTTAAATGAATCTTCACCCGATCATCGCGGGTCAAAAGTTACAAAGAGGTCGGATGGGCGTAAATCGTCCCGGTCCAATAATTTACATCGATGGGGAAGCAGATCGACCCGGGCCATTGGGGTAACCTTGTTGAGGTCAAAATGCGTTTGCCTGAGGATTTTATAACCAAAACCCGACTTCGGTTAGGTCACAGAACCAACCATGAATCCACCCGGATTCAATCGTTTATTCCGAAAACCGAATCGAATCTGTCTTTCTGAATCCGGTCAGATTCATCGACAATTCCTGATCAATCTCCAATATAGCAAAGCTGTTGTTCTCCAACCCACTGCCCTCCACAGCTGCCGGAAGTGTATAGTACACGATATCGTTGATGGTACTCATATCCCCCGGATGGTAATGACCCTGGATCACCAAAATGACGTTTCCCGCCTCTTCCAGTATATTCCGGACCGCCGCTGCATTGCGGACACAATAGGAGGCATTCCCTTCTTTTTCGTCCAGGCGTTGATGAACAAAAACAATAGCGGGTTTTTTGGTTCGACTGAGGTCCTGGTGCAACCAATCCAATTGAGCGCGGGGAATATTGGAATCCTTCCAATCGAAATTTCCGTGGTCATACTCCTCGCCTGAGGAGGTGTAATTGGCATCCAACACGACAAAATGGAAGTTCTTTCTATCAAACGAATAATAGCTTTGGGGAGGGTTGATCCCGCTGATCGTCACCCCATCCAAAAACTGTTGTTTGGAAATGCTGTCGTGATCGTGGTTGCCCAGTACGTGGTACGTGGGACCGTCGAATCGATTCATTTCGTTCGAAATGGTCTTTAGGTATTCCAGCGTTTCCGATTCCACTGGCGGATCGTTCTGATCTTTGAAATCCCCGATTTGGATGAGGAAGTCGACTTTTTCACGATTCATCACGGTGATGCATTCAGCCAATTTTTGAAGCGATTCTCTGTAATAGCGGGAACTTCCATCCGGCGTGTCCCGGTCGGCAAAATGCAAATCGGTGATCAATCCAAACCGGATCGAATCCCGGCGCCATGGGAATGGAAATTTCCCCAATGTCAGCCCCCCGATCAGCGTGGTAGAAGCATATAAAAATTCTTTTCTGTTCATATTGATCTCAGTTCATTGGGTAAGGTTATAAAAAATCAATTATCGCCCCAATTAAACTTTATAGTTTTCATCGCTCCTGGTTCATTATTCCACCGGGTATGGTTTGCTGGTTAGTGGAAAAGTGGAAACGTAAAAATCAGGATCGATTCCGATGTCGGAATAATTTATACCAGCCTTCACAGGAACAGAGCTCCATTGATCGGAAGCATCGTCCAACCATTTTTCCTCACCGGCGATCGTAATCCGGATGGGCATCGCAAAACCCTCCACGACGTTGTCGTATCGATATCGCAAATGTCCCTCGTCCAACCAATAACTCAAAACCGGTATGCGGGCATCCCGAATATACTGGTCAAAAAACGAAGTCAGATCAACATCGGTATGTTGGTTGATATACCCTTCTATGTCTTCTGCCAAAACGGTCTGATGATAAAATTCTTCGTTTAACCCTCGCAGTATGGTGCGCCATTTTTCATCGTCGTCGATCAGTTGTCGAACCATATGCCACATATTCGCTCCCTTATAATACATGTCCGTGCCGCTACATCCCCCATCGGATACGCCGTAGACCCCTTGCAAGGGGCATTTATTCTCGGTATTGGCCCGCACACCCCGGACATATTCAGCACCGGCTTTCTGACCAAAATGATAGTCAACGAACAAACTTTCGCTGTAACTGGTGAAACTCTCATGAATCCAGAAGTCCGCCATATCGGCATACGTAATGTTGTTGGCAAACCATTCATGGCCCGATTCGTGGATGATAATGAAATCAAATTTCAGCCCCCACCCGGAATGACTCAGATCGCGCCCCAGGTATCCGTTCCCAAATCCATTGCCATAGGTCACGCTGCTTTGGTGTTCCATTCCCAGATAAGGCGCCTCGACCAGCTTATAACCATCTTCGTAAAAGGGGTAAGGACCAAACCAATGTTCAAATGCCTCGAGCATCATTGATACCTGCTTAAATTGTTGGCGGGCCTTCTCCAGGTTGTACGACAGCACATAATAATCACAATCCAACGGTCCTTTTTCGCCCTGATACACCTCCGAAAAATGGACATAATCCCCGATATTGATGTTTACTCCGTAATTATTGATCGGGTTGGAGACGAACCAGGTGAATGTTTTGCGCCCACCCGGATGTTCAGTCACAGAACGCAATCGGCCATTGGATACATTGGTCAGTCCTGGTGGAACATTCGCTGAGATTTGCATACTGTCTACCTCGTCTGCAGGGTGATCCTTGCACGGCCACCATATGCTCGCGCCCGCCGATTGATTACTGTTCGCAATGAACCAGTTACCGTTCTGATCTTTATCCCAGGTAATCCCGCCACTCCACGGCGGACGTACACTTTCTACCGGATGTCCGCCATATCTTACTACGACCTCGAGGATTGCCCCCCGGGGTTGGTCTTCTTCCAATTCAACAAAATAAGAATCAAATTTCCGGGTATAGGTGAGCGGACGCCCGTTTTGGGTGATTTCATATACGTTCAGCGGATCCTGAAGATCTACCTGAAGCACCTTACCAGGTTCCAGCACTTTATACCGGATGGTGTTGGATCCCTCCAGCCTCTTGTCTTCGGGATATACTTCCACATAGAGATCGTAATACCTGACGTCCCACCAGGCCCGCTCGGCCCCATACGCCCCCCGAATGGAGTCTTCTTTCGTAAAAGCACGTTCCTGACCAATTGCAGGAACCCCACCTGACATCACCACAATCAAAGCAAATACACCAAACCCCAATTTGCAAACCGTATTTCGGAATCCGGCCGACCAACTCTTTCCGCCCCCTGCTTGTAAGGCAGGGTTCTTCCTCGTATGATTAATGAATTCCCTACCTTCGGGAGTAGATTTAGTCGATCTGCCCATCACCTTGAAGTCGGGAAAAATACCGGTGATCGAACTTACAGTTTGTCGGTCGATATAATTGGTCATAAGCCGAATGTTAGTGCACCACACGGTTTGGTTCCTGTACTTTGGACCACCTTACTCATTGAAATCTGTAGGTACCCTTTCGTTTCGGATTTACCACCTATAGCCCAAAATAATTAAATAGCCCCCTGTTTTGCTGTGATGCGTTGGTTGCAAAATCTAATTTCGTAAGAAATCCCTGAGGTCTTTACCACCACGCTTGGAAGCGTGAATGGTTTCACCGTCTTTAAAGGTAAGTAATAATCTGCTGTGGTCATAACGGCTTATCTGAGACAAATTGACCACTGCAGCCGCACTGATCTGAAAAAAAGAGGGATGATCCCGCAATTGGTCCTTGTAATAGCCCAAATGTCTGACCGATTGCAGGTCCTTGCCTTCGGTCAGGCGGATGGTCGTCATCGAGCTATTGGCTTCGAAATATTTAATTTTTTCCACATCGACGTACTCGATCACTCCTTTGATCATCAGTATGGGAATTTGTCCCAAACCATGGCTTTTTTGGGTCGACAACTGCGAGATTAATTCGAGGTTATCGTTGATTTTTTTCTCCTGTTGGATCCTCGTGGTGGCTTTGTGAACAGCCTGGATCAATTCATCGGTACTGATCGGCTTGTACAAATAGTCGGACGCCGAGACCCGGATAGCTTTCAACAAATATTCCTGTTCATTCTGACCCGTGGTAAAAATAATGGCCGGCATTTTGATATCGGGATGATCCCGGACGTATTCGATAAGATCGAATCCACTTCCTGAAGGCAAACCAATATCGAGAAACAGGATGTGGTACACGTTTTGCTCCACCAGGTTTTTGGCTTCATCCAGGTGAGCGGTCTGATCGATAACCCCAATCAAAGGGCAATACTTCCGCAGTTTATTTTTCAGCAAATCGGAAGCTTTCCTGTTATCTTCGACAATCAGACTATTGAACGACTTCATTGAAGGTCACATTAATAAAAGGACACCCCCATGATCACGGTGACATGGTGTACGTGTTCACCTCTCTCCATGGATCCATGATGGGGCACGATGGCAAATATTTGGGATTGATATAGATGTACGTGGAAGAAATCTTCTTACGCAACCAATCCAACAGGTATTGCTCCTGCCGCTGTTGTATTGCGGCCCGTTTTATTTTATCGTAATCCTGCCCCAGATTCGCGGTATGAGGCTTTGTCCTTGAAAACAATTTAATCAATTTGAGGTAGCCTTCTCCCTGTGGTCCGCTTCTCACTTCTATCGGCGACGTAATTCCTCCGACCTCGATCGTATCTATGGCAAAATAGACGTCGGTTTCGAGGGCAGGCGTAGGGAAAAAAGTATTCCCGGACTCGGGATTGGTGACCCGGCCACCGTTGTGAAAAGAGGGTACTTCATCCGAGCCGTATTGACGAACTGCAAATTCCCAGGGCATGGAATCCCGAAGGATTAGATTCCGAATCGAGTCCAGCTTATGGTAGGTTAATTCAACATCTTCCGGCGTAATTTCCGGTTTGATCAAAATATGCTCGACGTGGATCCGATTCCCCCGCCGTCCCTTCATGCGGATGATATGGAATCCAAAATCGGATTCGACGATGTCCGAGACCTCGCCTTCTTCCAGGTTGAACGCGGCCGCTTCAAATTCCGGTACAAAAGTTCCCCGCATTTGCCAACCCAGATCACCTCCTACCCGTGCTGAGCCGGGATCATCGGAATAGGTGCGCGCTAACGTATTAAAATTCTCACCCGCCTCGATCTTGTTTTTGATTTGAACTGCGAGGGCGATCGCTTTTTCGCGTTCTTCCTGATTGACTTCCGGAAACATCACCAACTCACCGATTTCTACTTCCGAGTTGAAATACGGCAGAGAATCCTTGGGCAATGATTCGAAATAATCAATGACTTCTTTCGGAGTGATTTTGACATTTCCCAGGATAGTGGCCTGCATTTGCCGGGCCAGCGCCTGCTCCTTCATATCTTTACGCATCATCCGTTTGACCTGAGACACGTTTTTTCCATAATAATTCTGAAACCGCTCGATGTCGCCGTTCATGGTTTGGATGATGTATTGGATTTTCCGGTCTAATTCCTGCTCTACCTGGGCATCGGGGATTACAACGCTATCCAATTTGGCCTGGTCCACCATGAGTTTGTTCAAAAACATACTCTGAATGACCTGACAACTATCTTCCTGCCTCAGTCCACCCGTTACAGCGGTCTGATAATCCAGGTTGCTCAGCAATTCGGACGACAACAGAATTTCACCCCCCAACTTGGCGGCTAATTCCTCCAGTACAATGGTGGCGTTGTCCTGTGCAGTAAGATAACCCGCCAGGGCCACCAATAATATCGTTAGTCTAATTCTCATACTTCGTGATCTTATTTTGCCGAAGTGCCTCCTGGTAAAGGTCTTCTTTCACCTTTTCGAGCCACTCCAGTTTCCTTTTCTGCAAAATTGCTTTCTGCGCAAAATTACGAATATAGGTTAAGGGCGCCTCATCTGTTTCCTCAGCAATGTCCATTATCTTTAAAAAATAAAAATGATTGTCATCTTCGAGTTCGAGCCTATTGCTTTTATTGAGCAAATTTCGAGGCAATTCCTCCGGCAATAGTACCTGCAATTCATCCAGTTCGTGCCATACCGTATCCAAAACAAAAGCTTCGGAATACAAATCGAGATAACGAACCAAATTAATATCTAATTTTTCTCCGGTCTCCATCTCATCCCACAGTTTTTTGACCGCATCGTACTCATTTTCCAGGATTGTACGGGGGAACACAGCCAAATTAAATCGTACGATGGTTTTTTTTAGTTTAAACTGATCCGGATTCTGATTAAAGAACGTCTGAATCTCGGCATCTGTCACGATGGTATCGGAAAAGTTTTTCAACAACTGGTTTTCATAGTTGTGAATAATCAATGATTCCCGATAATCCCGTACCAGGGCGTTGAGTTTATGAATGTCCCCCATGGAACGTTCAGCTTCGGACAAAAAGACCTCCTTTCGGATCCATCTGTCTGTCAAAGCGTTGGATATCAATACACTATCCGGACTATTGAGTTGGTCCGGATACATGGCCTTGAGTTCACCCAGACTCAGAACTTGACCGTTTACCTCTGCTACGGCTACATCAGTAGGCGCCTTTATTTTTTCCGTTTTCTGGCACCCTGCCCATAATGCGATCGCGATCCCAAAGACGATAATTTTAGGATCTGATAATCGACTCAAGAACCGTTTCATTGATCTCAATATCGTATTTTTTCTTCAATTGTGCAACCCATTGCTCTTCCAGGTACTTTTGATAGTCGGACATTACCGTGCCCCGGGCCTCTTCAAAATCCAGCAAGGTTCCCTCCCCGATATCCAATACGTGGCCATACCACGTAGAACCGCTTTGCTGATCCGTGTACGACCGAAGACTTCCTTCGGTTAAATCCTCCTCACCCCTCTGAAACCGATCCAAAAATTCACCCTCGCCCAGCGACCGGGGCTCATAACTGACTACCTCCGCCGCTTTATTCAATTTCTTCAACACCTTTGCGGGTGACTTTTTCCGAATCAGCCGTTCTACCTTTTTCAACACCCGGGGATTGGTGGTGTTCACCTGAAACTGGTTAAATTCAATCTGACGGGGAGTGTGATATTCGCTGCGATGCTGCCGGTAATACGCGCGCAATCCGGCTGTGTCCTGGCCAGCACGATCCCAGATCTTTTCCTTGGATATTTCAAACAGCATAATCCCTTCCCGGTACTCCCGCATAATTTCCCGAAACTCGGGATATTTCTCCTCGAGGTGAGCTTTCTCGTATTTCAGTATTTCGTGGGTTACGTAATTCTCCAGGATTTCACCGACGACTTTGCTGGCATCCCGCACGTGATATCCCTGGTATCGGGCATCCAGATTCCCAGACAAAAAGTCCAAAAACCCCTGAAGATCATAACCTGCCTCCCCAATATAAAATAAGTCTGGATTTTCCTCCGGTTCAGGCACTTCCCAATTGACCTGAAAAACATCTTTGGTCAAAATCTCCAGCAGTTGATCATTGGTGACATCCGTCCTCCGATAATTTTCTTCTTCTTTTACCCGTGCTACGAGGGCATCCTGAGCGAGATTGTACCGGTCATCGCTGCGGACCAGATTCTCCAGGTACCGCCTTTCGGATTCATAACTCCCCATCGTGTCCAGCGAAATCCGTTGAATGATGTGCCAGCCATAACTCGTCTGCACCGGAGGAGAAATCCCTCCGTCTTCCTCAATTGCAAAAGCGGCTTCTTCAAATTCAGGCGTATATTTTCCCATTTGAAACTTTCCTAAATACCCCTGTTGACGATTGTTGTTTTTATCCTCGCTGTATTTTTCCACCATTTCTCCAAAATCCGCCCCGTTTTGCAACATTTGATATACTTTTTCAATCACTTGTTTGGAGGTATCCACGCTTCCTTGCATCGGCTTACGAATCAAAATATGAGCGACTTCTATAGTTCCCGGATCGGGAATCCGACCGTTCACCTTGATCAGATGATATCCCAGATTGGTCCGAACAGGTCCAGCCACTTCTCCCACAGGGGTGGAGTACATCAGCGTTTCCAATTCGTACATTCCACTTGGCAATTTGGCGCGGCGGTATCCCAGATGACCATGGTTTTGCAAAACCGATCGATCCTGGGAATATTTACGAGCCACATCCTCAAAATTTTCCCCGGATTCGATTTCCTTTTTGGCTGTTTCAAGCACTTCAATGGCCCGTTCTGATAAAACCTCAGCTCCATCCTCCGGAACAAGTCGTAATATATGGCTGATATCGATATTCCATTTCATCCGGTCGTACAGCTCTTTGGTCATCCGATCCAGTATTGCTTCGTCAGACATATATTTATCGGCGAGCTGGTTGCGGTATACGGCGAGCTCCGACTCCAACTGGTCATTCTGGTCCATGCCCTGAGCCCGGGCATCGGCGACCTTCAGCTTAAATTTTTGATATAAGTCCAGAAATTCCCTGACCGATTTCTCATCATACTTCGCCACATCGGCGTTGCTTTTCTCATAGACGTAAGAAAATTCCGACAAATGAACGACGTCGTCCCCAATGCTAAATAATACAGGATCATCGGTTGCATTTTGGGCTAAAAGGACTGAGAATGAGAGTGAAATGGCGTATAGTACAAGTACTGCGGGGAAAAACCTGTATATCATGGAATTTAACATTTGTAGATAAAAAATTATGAAACGAATATATCAGAGATATTGGTATATCCGGGCCGGGTTAATAAGTTTCCTTCCACAGGACGCGAATTGTTCATTCGTTTTCTAAATTTTTATTTTGTCCATACATGTCATTGGTTTTCTACTTCGCATCCTCTCCATTGCCGGGGAGATCTTTGGACAGGTGAGCATCTTCACCTATGATATACCCTGGCCGTCCTCTCACCTGAAGAAAGATTTTACCGATATACTCACCGAGCAGACCGATCAGCAGAAATTGTATACTGCTGAAAAACAACACGACTATCATCAATGAAGTCCAGCCCGGTACCGTGTCGTCCACGATAAGATGCACGTACAAAGCCCAAATAAACAGGCAAAATGCTGCCCCAATAGAGAGTAAGCCCAGTATGATTCCATACCGCAAAGGGGTAATGCTCGTAGCGGTCATTCCATCGAGTGCCAGCCGGATCATCTTGATCCAGGTGTATTTGGTCTCACCTCCGGCTCTTGGTCTATGCAGATAAGTAGTAGTCGCAGCTCCCCACAGACCAGGGTTGTGGAGATGTGGAGGAGGAGGGGGGATCACCGGACATAAATCCGCTATGATGCCGCGTAAATACACATTACGCTCCGGCATTGTCCGCAATACTGCCGCTACCCGATGACTTATCAGCCGAAAGTCATTGGATTTGTACACGACTCCGGACGAAGAGGCCATTCGTCTGATTAAAACATAATACAGCTTTGAAGTCAGTTTCTTCCATTGGGATGCAGAATCCGACTGGTATTCCGGAATGGCATGAACTACATCAAACCCCGCTTCATACTTTTGGATCATAGCAGGGATATGTTCGGGGGGTTGCTGTAGATCCAGATCCACAGTCACTAATACTTCTCCCCGGGCTGCCCGGATACCGGCCATCAAAGCCTGCTGCTGGCCAAAATTCCTTGAAAAATGAATGGCTTGTAATTCCGGATAATCGGATTTCAAAACTTCCATGATCATACCAGATCCATCCCGGCTCCCATCATTGACCAGGATCACTTCACATTGAAATGG
>CALGAA010000258.1 GCA_937952445.1 uncultured Bacteroidota bacterium
GTAATGCACCGCCGGGTAGATCATCATCGGGGTTTTGTACGGGTTATCGCCCGTAATTTTTTCATACATCTCGAAGAGGTTGCCATACTTCTGTTCGACGACTTGCTCCCCGTATTTTCGAATCGTTTCAGGATCCGGATTGGCGATGCCGTGTTGGTGAGCTTCGGATTTTCCATAGCGTTCAATCGCAGACCGGAAATCCAGAAACACAGCCAGCCCCGATTCATTGACGCCGAACCCCCGGTCACAGGCCTGTTTGGCTGCCCGGCTAGCCACGTCGCGCGGCACGAGGTTACCAAAAGCCGGATACCTCCTTTCCAAGTAATAATCCCGGTCCTCTTCGGGTATATCGTTGGGTGATTTCAACTTTTTGCGGATGGCTTCGACGTCTTCCATTTTCTTGGGTACCCAGACCCGACCGTCGTTCCTCAACGACTCCGACATCAAGGTCAGTTTGGACTGATACGAGCCCGATACCGGAATACACGTGGGGTGAATTTGCGTATAGCAGGGGTTGGCCATCAATGCCCCCCGAAGAACTGCCCGCCAGGCAGCGGTCACATTGCACCCCATCGCATTGGTCGACAAGTAAAAAACGTTCCCGTAACCGCCGGTCGCCAGCACTACGGCGTGTGCAGAATGACGCTCAATTTCTCCTGTAATCAGATTCCGAACGATGACCCCGCGTGCTTTTCCATCCACGATAACAATATCGAGCACTTCGTGCCGGGTATACAGGTCAACCTGACCGGTCGAGACCTGCCGCGACAACGCCGAATAGGCACCGATCAGCAATTGTTGACCGGTCTGACCGCGGGCGTAAAACGTTCGGGAAACCTGCACCCCGCCAAACGACCTGTTGGCCAGCGTTCCGCCGTATTCACGGGCAAAAGGTACGCCCTGAGCCACGCATTGGTCGATGATATTCGCGCTTACTTCGGCCAATCGGTAGATGTTGGCTTCGCGGGAGCGGTAATCCCCTCCTTTGATCGTATCGTAAAAAAGACGGTAAATACTATCCCCGTCGTTTTGATAATTCTTGGCGGCGTTGATCCCCCCCTGGGCGGCGATGCTGTGAGCACGACGAGGAGAATCATGGAAGGTAAAAGTTTTGACCTTATACCCCAGTTCGGCCAGCGATGCCGAGGCAGAAGACCCGGCCAGACCCGTTCCCACCACGATAATCTCGAGGTTTCGCTTGTTATTGGGCGCGACGAGATCCATTTTTCCTTTGTAATTCTGCCATTTTTCCTCCAGCGGCCCTTCCGGAATCTTCGAATCCAGTACGATATCGCCTTCCGTTATTGTGGCATTTTCTTTCACAATTGTACTCATCTCACTCTTTGATTATTTTACGAAAAATATATAAATGGGAATCAAGGCAAATCCCAGCGGAATCACAATCGAATAGATCAGCCCAAATCCTTTTATAATGGGCGTATACTTGGGATGATTCCATCCAAGCGTCTGAAACGCGCTGTAAAATCCATGCTTCAGGTGGAAGAACAAGGCCACCTGTCCCGCCACATACAATAGCACAATCCACCAGACATTGAAGGCAGCGTTGACCCGGGTATACAGGTCTGCTACAGGATGATCAAAACCCTGGTACTCTACCATCGTCAGCTGTCCCATTTTCATCTTTAGCCAAAAATCCCCCATATGCATCAGCAAAAAGGCCAAAATCAACAATCCAAATAAGGCCATATTGGACGATGCAAAACTCGCATTGCGAAATTCGTAGGTTTTGTACGATGCGGAGCGGGATTTCTTATTTCGAACGGTGATAATGATGCCCTGGATAACGTGCAGAAGGATGAACAAATACAGCCCGTACGAAATCATAACGATGAGGCCGTTGTGGGTCATCTCATAGGCATAGGTATTAAAGGAAAACCCGCCGTCGTCATTCAACAATTGAAGGTTCCCGAGCAGGTGAATCACCAGGAAGGTGATCAAAAACAATCCCGTCAAACTCATGATCAGTTTCCGGCCGATCAGGGACGTAAAAAAGCGTAATAACCAATTCATATAATCCAGCTTTAAGCTAATTTTCTACATACGGTGACCGAATGCTTCCACTTCATTCTTCTTCAAAAAATCGACTTATGAACAGAAGTTCGGGCACCCGGTGCTATTCTAACCTCCAAAGCTAAAAATTATCAATCCGAACTTTTCAATATAGCCTGAATAAATATTTATTTAGAACGCATCTAAATTTTTTTGGAATATTTCCTGTAATTTTACCCCTTATTATAAATGAAAAAGTTCAGACGGGCCCAATGTCCAGTAACAATAAAGCATTTTTAAAATTTCTCGATTTATTCCAGACCATTCCCTTTCCGGTCACCTTACATCAGGATGCCCATCACGACTTTAGCAATCAGGATAAAGGCATAAAACAAGAGCTGCTGGATGCCTATGTCATCCCCCACATCGGTCAGAAGGATGATGAACTTACCGAGTACGTTCCGTGTTTTCGTATAAAAGCAGAGAAAAATTTTGTCGCGGTCGTCCTCTGGAGAGCGGCTCTGCTGGAATACGAATATTATGTGATGACCTTCGACAACAGGGGCGACTTAATTCATTCTCAGGTCATCGCAGGCATGAAATCTGACGGCGAAAATATTCTTACACGAATTGCCATGATAGACAATGATTCTGTCATTCATATGGTTGAAGGAATAGTAGAAAATGAAAACGCACTCAACTACGATCCTTCCATTACCCGTGAATTCACCTTTGAAATCACACCTGATGGATACATCAGCTTAGAACATTAAAATACAATGAACAAAAAGAAATATCATCGTAAACCAAAGAAACTTCCAACCGATGAATTACGAGAAAAACTAAAAACAAAATTTTATAAAAACCCGACTCGGATCTATACAGCCCGGCAATTGATGCACGCGGAAGCGTTTTCCAACAGTAAAGATTCTGTCAATCACGCTCTTCATTATTTGTCCGACGAGGGGTTTCTAATTGAACTCAAAGAAAATCGATTTAAATACAATCAAAACAGCGTGAAAGCAAGCCGAATATTTGAAGGAAAAGTAGATATAACCAAACATGGTTCGGCGTATATTATTTGCGATGACCTGGATACCGACGTTTTTGTGCCGAAGAGCAGACTCAAAGGGGCGCTGGATAATGACCGAGTAGAGGTCATGGTTCTCAGTAAGAACAAAAACAAGTACAGCGGAGAAGTCATCAAAATCATTGAGCGCAATACCAGTCACGTCGTAGGTCGATATCAGTCCAATAAAAATTTTGGGTTCGTCATACCACAGAATGACTCCATTCAATTTGACGTGTACATTCACGATTCAGACACCAAAAACGCCAAGGATGGGGACATTGTGATTGCTAAGATTGACAAATGGCCGTCCTCTTCTCGAAAGAGCCCGATCGGCCATATCGAGCGGATTTTATCAGAGGATGACCTCAATGAGGTGCGCATGCAGACAATCCTGGCCAGCCAGGGGTTCAGCGAGATTTTCCCCAAAGAGGTAGAAAATGAAGTGGCCAATATGCGGTTTGATCTCAATCAGCAGGAACTGGCACGGCGAAGGGATTTTCGGGACGCCCCCACCGTCACCATTGACCCTGTGGATGCCAAGGATTTTGATGATGCTATTTCGATTCGAAATCTTGAAAAAGGACAGATCGAAGTGGGGGTTCATATCGCAGATGTAACCCATTACGTCAAGCCCAATACCGCTCTGGACAAGGAAGCCTACAAGCGATCCACTTCGGTCTATATGGTGGACCGTACCGCTCCCATGCTCCCGGAAAAATTGTCCAATGAACTGTGTTCTCTCCGACCAGGAGAAGACAGCATGACGTTTTCGGCCGTATTTATTATGGATCGGGATTTTGGAGTGATCAAATCATGGTTTGGGAAAAGCGTCATCCATTCGGATTACCGGTTGAGTTACGAGGAAGCCCAGGACATCATCGATGGGAAAAATGCTCATGATTTCAGCGATAAGCTTCGGTTGCTCAACAAGATCGCCCAGACCTTGCGCCAGCGCCGTATGAAAAAGTCCTCGATTGAGTTTGACACCGAAGAGGTACGAATCGTTCTGGACGAAAACAAGATACCGATCGATATCATCGTCAAAGAAAGCCTGGATACCCATAAACTCGTGGAAGAATTTATGCTTCTGGCGAATTTGCAGGTCGGAACGTTTATGTCCCAGCGGGACACCCCCAAAGTACCGTTCATTTACCGGGTTCACGATTTACCCGATGATGAAAAAATGACCGATTTTGCACTGATGTTAAAGGAACTGGGATTCCAATTTTACATGGACAGTCCGCAGGCGATCAAGAGTTCAATCAAACGATTGAACGAGGCAGCCAAAACCGATGAGGCCCTGAAAATGATTCAACCCATGGCCATCAGGATGATGTCCAAAGCTGTATACTCGACCGATAACATTGGCCATTTCGGCCTCGGATTTAGCGACTACAGCCACTTTACCTCTCCCATCCGAAGATACTCGGACGTGCTCGCCCACCGTATCCTATACGACAACCTGGATCAGATCAAACGGTACAACAAAGCCGATCTCGAAGCCCAGTGCGTTCACATATCCAACCAGGAGCGAAAAGCAATGGAAGCCGAACGAGATTCTATCAAGTATAAAAAAGCTGAATTCATGAAACGGCACATCGGCCGCGAATTCGATGGAATCGTATCCGGTATGATCGACCGGGGCGTTTTTGTGCAAATCGTGGAAAATCAATGCGAAGGACTGGTTCCTTTTGATCGGTTTGACGATCAGTACGACGTAGCAGACAGCAGATTTGAGGCCATAGGGCGACAATCGAAAGATGTGATCAAAATTGGTCACAGACTACGGGTTAAAATTGTCGACGTCGATATTGAACGAGCCGAAATTGATATGGACCTGGTATTTTAAATTATTTCTCTATATTTAATGGTGATTAACGGTTCAGGTCAGGAATTAACCCTGATCAGGATCGGTCATTTACATGAGCAAAAAATAATTTAAAATATGGCTAACAAACCCTGGATCGATAAGTATGCCTCTGGAATTGCTGCAAATATAGATTACAAAAAATACGATAGTCTTCATCAATTCCTCCAGGAATCCTTCAAACAATACAAAAATCACGTTGCTTATACTTCCATGGGAAAGGAAATGACCTTCCATGAGATTGAGGTTACAGCAACCTACCTGGCTGGTTATTTGCAGGCAAGAGGTCTGGTCCCCGGTGATAAAGTGGCCCTTGTTCTGCCCAATGTTTTGCAATTTCCCATCGCTGCATACGCCATACTCAAAGCTGGATTAATAC
Organism: uncultured Bacteroidota bacterium; assembly: GCA_937952445.1. GTDB lineage: Bacteria > Bacteroidota > Bacteroidia > Chitinophagales > Saprospiraceae > Membranihabitans. Next base: position 5,329 of record CALGAA010000258.1, read on the forward strand.
TGGTTAATACCAACCCGTTGTACACTGCTCATGAAATGAAGCACCAGTTTCAGGATTCGGAGGTGAAAGCCATCATTATTTTGGAAAATTTTGCGGCGGAGTTTGAGAAAATTGCGGCCAGTACCAATATCGATGTCATCATTACGACCACGGTCGGTGAGTTATTGGGGTCGGTCAAGGGCACGGTAGTGGATCTGGTGGTTAAATACGTCCGTAGGATGGTACCCCGCCACAATCTCGTCAACACAGTGTCGTTTAGCGATGCCTTAAAACACGGTAAAAAATTTAAACTGAAAGAGATCGAACGGAATCCGGACGATACGATCATCCTACAATATTCGGGAGGGACGACCGGTGTGTCCAAAGCTGCTATGCTGACCAACCGAAATATGGTTGCCAATTGCCTCCAGGTGAAAGAAATCATGAGTCCGTATCTGGTCGCTGGTGAAGAAAATGCCCTGTGCGCCTTACCATTGTACCACATATTTGCATTTACGGTCAATTTTTTGGTTATATCCGGATTGGGCATGAAAAATGTCCTGATCACCAACGCCAAAGAAATCAATACCGTCGTCAAAGCGTTTAAAAACGATAAAATTTCGTTGTTTCCGGGGGTCAATACCCTGTTCAATGCCTTGCTAAACAACGAGGATTTTAAAAAATGTGATTTCTCTTCGCTTAAAGTGACGGTAGGAGGAGGCATGGCGGTTCAAAAATCCGTGGCACTGGAATGGAAAAAAGTGACGGGATGCGTATTGAGCGAAGGATACGGACTTACTGAAGCCAGTCCGGTGGTGAGCGTGAATCCGTTCAACGAAGATGTCCGCCTGGGTACCATCGGAATTCCTATTCCATCAACCGATGTCCGGATCCTGGACGAAAACGGGGAGGTCCTCGGGTACAATCAAATCGGTGAATTGGCCGTGCAGGGGCCCCAGGTGATGAAGGGTTATTACAAAAGACCTGACGAAACCGAAAAAGTTTTAGACCGTGATGGGTGGTTGAAGACCGGGGATATGGCATTGATGGAACCCGATGGATTTATCAAAATCGTGGACCGTAAAAAAGATATGATCCTGGTCAGTGGATTCAATGTATACCCCAACGAGGTCGAAGATGTGATCGCCATGCACCCCAAAGTCATGGATGTCGCTGCGATCGGAGTTGATGATCCTCACTCATCGGAAGTGGTGAAAATATTCGTCGTTAAGAAAGATAAATCCCTCACCGAAAAGGAGCTCCAAAAATATGCCAGGGAATACCTGACGGGGTATAAACGGCCTAAATACATTGAATTCCGAGACGAATTACCCAAATCCAACGTCGGTAAAATATTGCGGAAAGAGCTTCGAAAGGAAGAAAGTGCGAAGAGCAATAAATAATTGAATTCTTCGTACTTTTGCCATTAAGATAGTGATGATGGCAAGATTTACCTGGATTATGATCGTGTTGGTGGGCCTCTGTACGGGTATCGTCGCTCAAAACCCACCACGACCCCCTGGAATACACAAACTTCCCAGTTTTATAAACACCCCCCACTCCGATGAAATAGCACCGATCTGGACCTGGGATGGGAATACGATGTATTTTACCAGGATCAAAGACCCCAAGTTCAATAAAACACTGATATACAACGGCGACGACCTTTACAAAACCCTGCCCTACGGTGAATATGTCACATTCCTGTCCAACCTGTATAAAGAACTGGGCGATGCTAATGCCTCGTCGGACATTTATCTGAGTCCCTACAATCAGGATGTTTTTATGGCCCAAATGAAGGATGGCGCATTTGACCGGTATATCCATCCAGCTCATCCACTCAATAATGCCCTGCCCAATTCCGTGTGTGCCATCATGCCGGATCAAAAAACCCTCGTTTTGATGAATCAGTTTTATCAGAACGGAAGCATGTACAAAGGCTTCTCGATGTCCACGCGACTGGATGAAGAAGAATTTAGCTGGCCGGAGCCCCTGTTCATTTATGATTTCAAGGAATTATCCGGCACGGACGCCAACCTGACCCTGTCGCGCAATGGGGAAGTTATGATACTCGCGTTTGACAGAAACAAAAACACCGGAACAGACCTCAATGTGTGTTTTCGGGTCAATACCAATACGTATTCCGAACCCATACCCCTGGAAAACCTCAATTCGCCACTGCGCGAATTTAGTCCCGCCCTGAGTCAGGACGG